>DATNQP010000240.1:0-7088 GCA_036703965.1 Leptolyngbyaceae cyanobacterium | reverse complement strand
GCCTCCACTAACCTGTATGGGTGCCTCACTCCAGTGTGTCCCTTTTGGGTTAACACCCAGTTCGTTAATCGTCGTTCCGAAGGGTCCACCAGTAACCGTTGGAGGTTTGCCAGCAGCTACCATCATGGATTTCGCACCGCTTGTGAATATTCCGCCTTTTGGGATGTGTACTTCCCTGCTGAATCCAGCTGTGGCATCTGCAACCGCTGCGGCACTGGGGGTGTTGACTCCTATGCCCTGCATACCCGTTCCCGTAGGGCCATGGGCACCGGGAGCATTGAAGACCAGGATTAATAATTTTCCAGCGCTCCCTAATACAGCGATATGTAATTGTTCATGGGGGGGGGTGATCAGGATAAATACGCCGGGACAATTCAAAGTAAATGTCACCTGAGCAGGCTCTTGTTAAGTCGGCCTGGGATTGGGGATTGGGGACTGGGGACTGGGGACTGGGGAAGGATTCTAATCCTTAGTCCCTAATTGTCCCTTAAAGATAAAGACTTAACGAAAATAGAAATGACGGAGATAACTGCGAGTAAGTTATTTCGGCACTGACCAAGACCGAATTTCGCCCAAGGTAACGGGAATGCGATCGCTCAGCAGCGCAACTCGTGCCTTTTTCTCGAATCGGTTCGTCAGTTCCCGGTTGTGCGCCTAAGATGTTTTCCCCGTTTGATTGTCAAATATTAGCTAAGCCTTGTCTGCTGCATCTAAAGAAGCGATCGCGCTTGCAACTTACTCCTTAAAAGCTGCAAACGATAGCGGCAGAAAAGATGTATGAGCAGTTTCGCTCAGTTGCTTAGAACAATCTTTAGATTTTCTAAGCAACTCTGTTGCTGCACATCCAAAAATCCTAGAATCAAAAAACGCTCTTAATGACTGGTGCAGATATATACTGCAAACACAGTCTAATCTGCTCTGAGGAAAAATTCTATGCTTCTATCACCTCAAGAAAAAGACAAACTATTGATTTTCACGGCTGCCCTGGTAGCAGAAAGACGCAAGGAAAGAGGATTGAAGCTCAATTATCCTGAAGCAGTGGCATACATCTCTGCTGCCATTATGGAAGGCGCAAGAGAAGGAAAAACAGTCAGTCAGTTGATGAGTGAGGGCGCGACGCTATTGACACGGGATGATGTCATGGATGGAATCGCAGAAATGATCCATGAAGTGCAAGTGGAAGCCACCTTCCCTGATGGAACAAAACTGGTAACGGTACACAATCCCATTCAAGATTAAAACTATCTATTCCAGAACTTTTTCTAAATTTTGAAGTTGGAATTGATAACGAAGGGAACTAGCAATGTATACAAGTAACAAAGTTACGATCTACGATCGCGCTAACTTTGAAGGAAAGAAAAAAGAGCTTGATGAAGGCGAATATAATAGTTTTGAGCTAGGTATCGGTGACAATAAGCTAAGTTCGTTAACTGTGCCAGCAGGAATGAAAGTCACTCTATATGAATACGAAGATTTTCGGGGTCGGAGTAAAACTTTTACTGGCAACGCTAGTTTAAAGGGAGACGAATTTAATAACAAGGCTTCCTCACTGAAGGTCGAAAGGATTGCCATGACTCCGGGGCAAATCGTAATTACCAACCCAGAGCCAATTGAACTCAATGCGGGACGACCAACTCTTAAGCTGCGGGTGAGTAATCAAGGCGATCGCCCTATCCAAGTCGGTTCTCATTTCCACTTTTATGAAGTGAATACGGGTCTGGAATTTGACCGCGAGAAAGCAAAAGGGATGCACTTAAACATTACGGCAGGGACGGCAATCCGATTTGAACCAGGGGATGAAAAAGAAATCGAGTTAGTGCCATTTGGTGGTATGCGTGAGATTTACGGTTTCAATGGATTAGTGAATGGTCGATTGAATTAGAAAAACTACGGAACTGGAAGGATAGCCAGTGTCTGATTATCCCGTCAGTCGAGATGAATTGAAGCAGGAAAAGACGCAGACGAGGAGATTAGCCATGCCAAAGTCAGCCGCTCGACTGGGAATTGGGGGACCAGTGGGCAGCGGAAAAACAGCCCTGATCGAGTGTATCGTCCCAAAATTGATGAGCCAGGGCATTGAAGTTGCTGTAGTTACTAATGACTTACTCACTACGGAAGATGCAGACCGACTTAAAGGTCGAGGATTTCTGCCTCCCGAACGGATTGTCGGAGTAGAAACGGGTAGCTGTCCGCATACAGCCATTCGGGAAGATCCGACCATGAATCTCCTAGCCGTAAAGGATTTTGAATTACTGTTTCCTCAGTTAGATTTAATCTTGATTGAGAGTGGCGGTGACAATCTTGCCTCTACCTTTAGCTATGAGTTAGTAGATGCCTACATTTTTGTGATTGATGTGGGTGCGGGAGATGATATCCCTCGGAAAAATGGTCCCGGCTTCGTGCAAGCCGACCTGGCGGTAGTGAATAAAATTGATATTGCTCCTTACGTCGGTGCCGACCTGGAGTTAATCCGCCAGCAAGCGCCTTTATACCGCAGAGGAAAACCGATTGCCTATACCAATTGCAAGACGCAAGAAGGATTAGATGAGGTGGTTGATTTTATTCAGGAGACGCTTCTGTTTGGCAGTGCGTCCACAGTGACAAGCTGAGATTTGTTCAATTAGCTGCGCAGAGTTTTGAGTTTAAGGGTGTTATCTTTGCCAACCTTGGAAACTATTCAACACGCAAGTAAACGCACAAACAACTTGGAGTTGAGGCTGAAGCGCGATCGCATTGGTCAAACGATTGTCAGCCATCAATACGCAGCGTATCCCTTGAGCGTCTCTCCCGTATTCCGTCTTGATGGTGATTTCGATTCCCACCGCGCCTATCTTTATGCGATGAGTACATCTCCGGGTTTATTGGCTGGAGATGAATGGAATGTATCGTTGCAACTTGCCGCGAATAGCAGCCTCTACTTAACCGATCAGGCTGCCACGAAAGTTCATTCCATGCCTATCGCCGGAACAAAAGCGACGACAAATTATGACATTGAAATTGGGGAAGGAGCGAGTTTAGAGTTTGTACCCGAACCTTTGATTTTGTTTGCGGATGCCACTTTGGAGCAAACGACAAACATCAAAATTCATCCAACGGGAACGCTAGTATTAAGCGAAATCATTCTACCTGGACGGCTGGCGAGGGGAGAATCTTACCAGTTTCACCACTATCTCAGCCGCCTGCAAGTGATGTCTACGTCTGGCGAACTATGGTTTACGGATGCCATGTACCTAGAGGGAAAGCTCAATCCCTTTACCAACAGTCATCTATTTGCGTCTTTACCTATCCTAGGTAGTTTATTTGTCGTCCTACCCGAAGCAAATCTCGAAGCATTGAGTGCAAGCGTAGAAGATTTAGAAGCCGCAAACTGCTCCGATCTGACTGTAGCAAGCTCGATCTTACCTCATGGCAAGGGTCTGCTGATTAGAGCGATCGCGAGTGGAACTCACGAATTGAAAACCTACTTGAAATACGCTCTAAACTGCGTGCGTCGCAGTAGCCATCAACCTCTTTTACCTTATTCGCTATGACTGAACTGGCGCAAACTTATCTGGGCAATTCCATCGAGGATGCGACGCTAGCCGAACGCCTAGAGAAAGCCCGCTCCTCAGGGCGTTGTTTGGAGGTTCACATCAGCCAAACCGATAGCCGCAAAGGTCGGATTCACGCTCATACGACCTCTGGTGTCACTGTAGGGATTGTGAAAAGTCGGGATTGGTCGCTGCGGGATGGAGATGTCTTAGAAACAGAACAGGGGCAGTTACTGCTGGTTAATCTGCAAGAGCAAAAGGTGATAGTTCTTCGTTTTACCGAACCTGTACTTGATGGCGCGATCGCATTGGTTCATCTGGGTCACGTTCTAGGTAATCACCATTGGCCTATTATCGTGCAAGATCGCAAGCTTTATGTCGAGCTAGCTGTCGATCCAGAAGTCATAGAATCAACCATCCGCGAGTTTCAGATTCCTGGATTGCAGATTGATTACGAATTGCGATCGCCTAACGACCATCTCGACTTCTCTCAACACACGCATCACCATCACAGCTAATGAATCAACCGCAATCTGCGATCGCCCAACAACTTGCCTTAATGCAGTTAGCGGATTCGTTTTTTCCCTCCGGTTCGTTTACCCTATCGCACGGGTTAGAATGCCTGGTGCAAGACGGTCAACTGCACGGTTCAGAAGACCTGCTAACGTTTCTGCGACTTCTATTGCGTAATAAGGTGGGAGCTACGGATCTGGTTGCATTAATTCATGCCTACCGAGGAAGTGCAAGCGATGATCTAGATGCCGTTCGCCAAGCCGATGCCCGACTCTTTGCTCAAACCCTAGTTGAGAAAACTCGCTCCACTCAACGCCAAAGTGGACGCGCCTTACTGATGGTTGCCAGTTCAACGTGGCAAGACTCGCAATTAGACACCCTGAATCAAGATGCTGCTGAGGGTAAAATTCACTGCTTGCATCCGGTCATCTTTGCAGTGGTGGGTCGGGCATCTGGTTTGAGCAAATTGGATACCATGTTGGGGTTTTTGCATAGCTTTGTCACGGGTCTATTAGGAGCGGCGATCCGCCTAGGTGTTGTGGGACATTTGCAAGCACAACAAGTCCGGCTTCAGCTAGCACCAGATATTGAGGCAGCCTGCCAAACGGCGGCATCGATGAGCCTGGATAATATGTGGTCTTGTACCCCGTTTATCGATCTCGCCCAAATGCGGCATCAAAAGATGGCTCGCCGGTTATTTGCCAGCTAGTCAGAAGGCAAACCAGCAATAATCAACAACGTGATGGAGGAGAAAAAACATGAGCAACTATATCAGCCGACGGGAATATGCCAACACGTTTGGTCCTACAATTGGCGATCGCGTCCGTCTTGCCGATACAGAGTTATTCATTGAAGTCGAACAAGATTTAACTAGCTACGGTGGCACCCACTACGGCGATGAAGTGAAATTCGGCGGTGGCAAGGTCATCCGAGATGGTATGGGTCAATCCCCCATCTCCTATGCTGATGGTGCCGTCGATTTGGTCATCACCAACGCCTTGATTCTCGACTGGTGGGGCGTTGTTAAAGCCGATGTTGGCATCAGAGACGGGCAGATTGTCAAAATTGGCAAAGCAGGCAACCCTCACATTCAAGACAAAATCGATATCATCATTGGTCCGGGCACAGAGGTCATCGCTGGAGAAGGCAAAATTCTCACGGCAGGAGCGATCGATACCCACATTCACTTCATCTGTCCCCAACAAATCGAAACAGCGATCGCCTCCGGAATAACTACCATGATTGGCGGCGGTACGGGTCCTGCGACTGGTACCCTTGCCACTACCTGTACCCCCGGTGCCTGGAACATTCACCGGATGCTAGAGTCCGCTGATGCCTTCCCCATCAACATCGGTTTTTTAGGCAAGGGTAATACCAGCAAACCTGAAGCTTTGGTGGAACAAGTCAATGCAGGAGTCATGGGTTTAAAGCTGCACGAAGACTGGGGAACTACACCTGCTGCCATTGATAACTGTCTTTCCGTTGCAGATCAGTACGACGTACAAGTAGCGATTCACACCGACTCTCTCAACGAAGCTGGCTTTGTAGAAAATACCATTGCTGCGTTTAAAGACCGCGTGATTCACACCTTCCACACTGAAGGTGCTGGTGGGGGTCACGCACCGGACATTCTCAAAGTGTGCAGTTACGCCAATGTTTTGCCCGCTTCAACGAATCCCACCCGTCCCTACACCATCAATACATTTGATGAACACAAAGATATGTTGATGGTGTGCCATCACCTCGACAAAAACATTCCTGAAGATGTCAAATTTGCTGAATCGAGGATTCGTAAAGAAACGATCGCGGCGGAAGACCTCTTGCACGATATGGGTGCGATAAGCATCATGTCGTCCGATTCCCAGGCAATGGGACGAGTCGGGGAAGTTCTTATCCGCACTTGGCAAACGGCTCATAAGATGAAAGTGCAAAAGGGTTTATTACCGTCTCCCAACAATCTGCATGAAACCCATGATAATTTTCGGGCAAAGCGATATGTTGCTAAATACACGATTAACCCCGCGATCGCTCATGGAATTTCCCATCATGTAGGCTCAATTGAAGAAGGTAAGTTAGCTGATTTGTGTTTGTGGAAACCTGCCTTTTTTGGCGTGAAACCAGAGATGGTCATCAAAGGCGGAATGATAGCTTGGGGGCAAATGGGCGATGCCAATGCCAGTATTTCTACGCCTGAACCCGTTTATATGCGTCCGATGTTTGGCAGTTTTGGCGGGGCAATGGCGAAAACCTCTTTGACTTTCGTCTCCCAAGCCGCTTTGGATCAGGGCATACCTGATCTACTCGGCTTAAAAACTCGCACGGTGGCAGTTTCTAATACACGTCGGGTGAGTAAAAGAGATCTGAAACTCAATGATGCGACTCCCCACATTGAGGTCGATCCAGAAACCTTCTATGTACGGGTGGATGGGAAGTTGTTAACGTGTGAACCGGCTGCCTCTTTGCCAATGGCACAGCGTTATTTCTTGTTCTAAGCTGATACGCATGTAATACCATTTCATGTTAAGTGTGATACACATGATTGACTGGCAACGGGTAATCCCATTTGGGCAAATGATTGTCACATAGCAAATTTGGTAATTATCAATTGGTTGGTAGGGGCAGGTTTATCGATATCTAGGTGGGCAAGCGAGATTGCGGGTAAACCCGCCCGTACAAGATGTGACATACGTAAAACCCATTAGTATTACGCATTGACAAATTAGCCGGAATGTAAATAAGCTGCCTAAATCAGGCGATGCATACGACGGGCTAAGCCTCCACCATCAAAAACAGTTGCACAAAGCGTAATAACTATCGAATTACGCTTCTAAAGCTTTATCCCATTCCAACTGATGACTTAAACCATATTTAATAAAGTCTTCTATTTTAGCTTTATCGCTTTTACCAAAAACACCTAAGCTGTAAGGATTTTCTTGCATCCGTTGTCCGACTAATTCCTGTTCAACCTGTATCACTTCTTCTCTAGGCTTATCAGTTTTAAAGAAATCTACAACCAAAACAGTTCTTTCGTAATCGGTGTAATTA
>DATNQP010000239.1:0-6042 GCA_036703965.1 Leptolyngbyaceae cyanobacterium | reverse complement strand
GTGTAGAAGAAATTAGACCCGATCGCAATCATCACATCCACCGCCCCCTTTTCAATCAACTGGCGGCGAATCTCCAACTCAGAACCCCGCGCATCCGACGCCGAGTTTGCCATGACAAACCCCGCCCGTCCGTTCTGATTTAAGGAACTGTAAAATAGCTCTATTGCGAATCCGCACCGCACTCTGCACGAACATCCCGCCAGCACCACAGGCAGGGTCTAAAATCATGCCATAATCCGGCTCAATTACCTCAACAATCAGCTTTACCAAGGAAGTCGGGGTAAAAAACTCACCCCCCTTTTGCCCTTCTTTCTGAGCAAAGTTCCCCAGGAAATACTGATAAATCTCCCCAAACGCATCCTCAGTAATATCTTTTCTAGGAATCCGGTTTAGGGTTTTCAATAACTCCCGCAGAATCGGCTTTTCCAAGCTGTTGTAATCTCTGGGCAAAGCACCACCCAGTTCCTCATTCTCGTCTGCGATCGCTTTCATCGCCGCATTAATCGCCCCGCCAATATCCGCAGCTTCCGGCAGATTGAGCAAATAATCGAAACGGGCTTCATCGGGTAGGAACAACGCCCCCTTTGCTTGGTAATCCGTTTTCCCTACTGTGCGCCGCCTGCTACTCCTGCCTGCCAATTCCTGCTCGACTAGGGCAAACTTATAGTCAGCATAGAGAAGGAAAATCAGCCCCAGCACTGGCACCGAGTACTCTGAGGGTTTGAGCTTGGAGTTCGCCCTGAGTTCATCGGCTGCTTCCCAAAGGCGCTTTTCAATCTCGGTGTAATTGGCTGGCATCGTTAAGTTACTGTATCGTTTCCCAAGGTTTCGCCGCCCTGTGGCTGGCTGAACTATTGATAGTTCTTATCGAGCCTAACTCTAGAAGAGCTGCCTCGTAACTGGTACATCAGGAAAATTCGCCATTACTGAACAAGAGCCAGGAACCGGGGAAAGACGATGTCAGGCAAAGAGGGTAAAAACAAAAAAGAGAGCCACTTAGGCGACTCTCTTGATTATCAGGGTGCATCTACTAAACACATTATGACGCGGCGGGGTGAGGGGTGTCACCCCCTATTTCTAAAGAATTGATGAAGTCACATTTTGTAGGGGCGGGTTTACCCGCAATTTCGCTTGCCCACCTAGATATCGATAAACCCGCCCCTACCAACCAATTGATAATCACTATTCCTTATTCACGGGAACGCTGGGTGCTGCCCATCGACTGGCAATTGGCATCCGCCATCCGGTGCCAAAGGCACGGTCAGTAATTTTCAATCCTGGAGGGGCTTGCCTACGCTTAAATTCTGCACGGGCTACCATCCGCATGACCTTATTAACAACCGCTGGATTGTGACCAGCGTCAATAATTTGAGCAGAACCTTGGTGCTCGTGAATTAGCCGGTGCAAGATGTCATCCAAGATATCGTAGGGCGGCAGAGAGTCTTGGTCAACTTGACCCGGTTTAAGTTCCGCGCTGGGAGGTTTGGTCAGGATATTGACAGGGATGATTTCTTTTTGGGGATCGGGATAAGTCTTACCCACTCCTGTGTCCCCAGCCCCTTCTCCCCTCGTATTCAGCCACTGGCACAAAGAATAAACGCGGGTTTTGGGAACGTCGGCAATTACAGCTAATCCACCATTCATATCACCGTAGAGGGTACAGTAACCAACTGCCATCTCTGATTTGTTGCCGGTGGAGAGGAGGAGATAGCCAAACTTATTGGCGATCGCCATTAACAAATTACCCCGAATCCGCGATTGAATATTCTCCTCGGCAAGCCCAAACTCTGTCCCCGCAAATAGGGGTTCTAAGGTGTGGTCATAACCCTGCATCAATTCCCCAATCGGCAGAGTGTGAGTTTTGATGCCCAAGTTATCAGCGAGGGCAAGAGCATCTTGAACCGAGTGGTCGGAACTATAAGGGGAAGGCATGAGGACACCCAATACATTCTCAACACCCAACGCTTCAGAAGCGATCGCCGCAACCAGTGCCGAATCTACCCCTCCACTCAAACCGATTACAACTTTCGTAAAGCCACACTTACAGGCATAGTCGCGAACTCCCAGTACCAAGGCTAACCAAATTTCCTCATCTTCGCTTGCTGGTGCTGGTGCTATGGTTCCCGGTAGTATGTCTCCCGCTTCTTCGTCAAAGTCCAATACCACTAAATCTGTCTCAAAAGCATGAGCGCGAGCTACCATTTCACCGGTACGGTTAAAGGCAACACTGCAACCATCAAAAATCAGGTCATCATTACCCGCCACTTGATTAGCGTAAACAATCGGTTGCTGGTAACGAACAGCACTATGGTGCAGCATTGCCTCTCGCACTCTTTGTTTACCACTCCTATAGGGCGATGCTGATAAATTCACGATGATATCTACACCCAACTGGGCTAAGTCGGCAATGGGATTAACAGCATAGTTGCGCTTTCCCCAAAACTCCTCATCATTCCACAAGTCTTCGCAGATAGTCACACCAATCTTGATTTGGGATTTTCTCCCCCCCTTGGTAAGGGGGGGTTGGGGGGGGTCAAGTCTAACTCCTGACTCCTCCAGATTGAGGGTAAAGGAATTACTTTGAAGTCCTGGTTCAAAATAACGGTATTCATCAAAGACATCGTAGGTGGGCAAAAGTCGTTTGTGAAAAATCTGCTGCACCTTGCCCTGTTCTAGTAAGGCAATACTATTAAATAGAGGCTTGCCACCGGCAACTTGCGCTTTTGGATTGGGTTCCACTGTCCCCACCAACACAACCAGTTGCGGCGGTAAATCCTGCGCTAGCTGTTGCAGGGTAGTCGCCATGGACTCAACAAATGTGGGATTCAGCAGTAAGTCTCTGGGTGGATAGCCACAAAGAGAGAGTTCCGGCGTCAGTAAGAGACGGGCACCCTGATTTGCGGCTTGTATTGCAGCACTCAGAATTTGTTGAGCGTTGCCGGTAAGGTCACCAATAGTGGGATTGATTTGAGCGATCGCAAGTTTCATAAGAGTCAGTAGAGTAATTCTTGAGAATACTGCTGAGTTTCCTTTGGAAGATAACTTGTAGCTTGCAGAGCCTTTTTTTCAAGTTAAAGGCTTTTGTTTTAGTAATTTTACTGAAAAACTCCAAATCCTTCGGAATTACGAAAATAGCAAATCGCCCACAGACTGGAAGTCTGGAGCGATACAAACAAAGCCGATTTATCCCGCTTGCGCTGCGCGTAGCGCACCATGCAGGCTGCAAACGAAGTCAAAGCTGAGAGCAAGCGGCACCCTTGAAAATGCCGCTCGCTCTTCACAAGTCTGGGATTCCTCTAGTTACGTTCACCCCGATGGAGATTATCGTACCTCTACAAAAACGGTGTTGAACTATTACCCAAAAAAGGCAATAGCATTGCCACTAATTTGGTTAGTAAAGCTAATGTTGTTGCTAGTGAAGTTAAGACCAGCAGGTAACTGCGCTACCTGCATTAATCCGTCAGGTAAACTACCATTGGCATCAAAAGACAAAGCCCCTGTACTGCTGTAGGTAAACCGATTAACATCATTAGTACCAAAACTATCAGCAGAGAACAAGAGAAAATCATCAGCAACAGAAAAATCTGTAATTGTGTCAACTCTTTGATAGGAATCTATGATATCACTGAAGTAAAAACAATCCATACCAGCACCACCAGTCAGAGTGTCATTCCCACTACCACCAACCAGAGTGTCATTCCCAGCACCACCAATCAGAGTGTCGTTCCCACTACGACCAGACAAATAGTCATTCCCAGTACCACCAGACAAATAGTCATTTCCGGTGCTGCCAAATAGAGTATCGTTGGCGTCAGTACCGATTATTCTACTGTTGTAATCATCAGTGAGTCTAGATGGCAGAGGAGCGTTTGAAATCCTAGTTGAAATCCTTCTTGAAGTCCTAGTTGAATTGCTAAATCTAGAAGTACCAAAATTAACTACCATAATCTCTATTACTAATGAAAATTGTTTTTATCTCTGTTCTTAATAACGAAAGCTGATGTTTAGGCTTGCGTTTACCTAGCCTTCAACTTAAGCATCAAGAACTTTCTGTTCCTTGATTTAGTTATCTCATTTCTAAAATTTTTAGGCATTCGGAAGATTACTGAATAAAATTTTTAGTAATCTGATCGAATGGTCAGTATAAGTACGGGAATAGTCCTTCCATCAATACGGAACATAACCATTCCCATAAAGAAACCCACATTCCGCCTTTCCAACGGTCACAGTCCATAATCTTGGACAAGCCGTTGTGAACAAGGGGAACGTGGGTCTGACAGAGCAGTTTCTCAGGGGGAAAATTTCCTCAGTGCTTACTGGTTACTGCTCACTGGTGACTGTTAATGGAGGGGATGTTACATTTTAGAAATCCTCAGACTGCTGGGTTGCCCCAGATTTCCTTCTAAAACCACGCCCCGCTTATTGCGACCGAGATGACGCAGGAGTTTGTAAATCGCTTCGATTTGGTCAGACGCTCCTGCTTTTTGGGCTAATTCAGATAAGGAGACAGGGGTAGTTTCTTCCTGAAGTGCCTCCATTACCCGTCTCTGTAGATCCAATATGGCGGCGGCTGCCTTTTTACCGGCTTCTACACCTGGTTGGTGATAAGCATTGATATTCACTAGGAAACCATAAAGACCGACGGCACGTTCATAAAGAGCAATCAGAGCACCCACTGTCCGGGGATTCACCTGAGGAATTGTCACTGTGACGGAATCCCGCTGATTTTCATACAAAGCCTGCCGGGTACCCTGCAACAAACCCGATAGATAGTCTCCTGAGGTTACCCCTGGATCTACTTCTGGGGAGGTTCCTTGACGGTCTTCTAAAACTTCAATAAATGTCAGGAAGAAGTTGGGGACACCTTCCCGCAACTGCTGCACATAGGCGTGTTGGTCGGTTGAGCCTTTGTTGCCATAGACAGCAATTCCCTGATAAACCGTATTGCCATCTAAGTCTTTCTCCTTGCCCAGAGATTCCATCACCAGTTGCTGCAAGTAGCGCGAAAACAGTAACAGACTGTCTTTGTAGGGCAACACAACCATATCTTTCTCGCCCCGTCCGTTACCGGCGAAGTACCAGGATAGAGCAAGCAAGGCAGCAGGATTTCCTTTAATCTGGGGTATCCGTGTGGCAGCGTCCATTTCTTTGGCACCCTCAAGCATCTCACGGATGTCAATCCCTTGCAGAGCTGCGGGAACTAATCCCACAGCTGACATTTCTGAGGTGCGTCCTCCTACCCAGTCATACATGGGAAACCTTGCTAGCCAACCTTCGGATTTAGCAAGTTTATCCAGGTTACTGTCCTTGCCGGTAATGGCGATCGCATGGGGGGCAAAGTTAAGGTTCTGGGATTCGTAGGCTTTTTTAACTTCAATCATGCCGTTACGGGTTTCCGGCGTTCCCCCAGATTTGGAGATGACTAATACCAGGGTGCTAGAAAGTCGGTCTTGCAGCTTGGTGAGAGTATTATCAATGCCAGCGGGGTCAGTATTGTCAATGAAGTGAATGGCTAATGGTGGGGAGAGTGGGGTAAGTGCCTCAGCGACAAACTCAGGACCAAGGGCAGAACCCCCAATGCCAATGGAAAGGACATCAGTGAAATGGGACTTCCCCGACGGATGGATAGCACCTGTGTGGACTTGTTCGGCAAAGGCTTCGATTTCCTTTAGTGTTTCAATAATCTCTTGCTGGAGTTCCGGCGTTGGGGCTAAGTCAGGGTTCCGTAGCCAGTAGTGACCGACCATGCGGTCTTCATCCGGATTTGCGATCGCACCTCCCTCTAAGGCGTCCATATCCTTAAACGCCTTCTCAAACTTAGGTCGCATCGTCTCGACAAAGGCATCATCAAACCGTATACGGCTGACATCGAGGTAAAATTCCAACCCTTCGTGGTAATAAAGCCAGTCTTGGTAGCGTTGCCAGAGTGCAGCGGCGTCCATAAGTAGCTCTCAAACTCCTGTTTTCACCAATCACAAGTTTAAGCTAAGTCAGCCTTGCACTCAGCTTGGAGCCTCATGCCACATAGCAGAAGTTTTTTAT
>DATNQP010000238.1:0-9288 GCA_036703965.1 Leptolyngbyaceae cyanobacterium | reverse complement strand
GTCGCTCCCGATATGCTGCAATTGCAGTCCTTCAAATCAGTAGCAGGCTTTGTAAATCAGTACATCCAGGATGAGCGATTACGGCAGGTGTTTAGCTTTCATCCCCTCCTGATTGGCGGCAATCCCTTTGGGAGTACCTCCGTCTACGCCATGATTCACAAACTGGAGCAGGCTTTCGGAGTCTGGTTTGCAATGGGTGGCACGGGCGCATTAGTGCAGGGTTTGGTGCGACTGTTTCAAGAGTTGGGTGGAGAATTACGGCTCAATACAGAAGTTGCAGAGATTTTGATTGACGGTAAGACGAAACGAGCAACTGGGGTTGCACTCAAGGATGGCGAATTGCTCCAGGCGGATGCTGTTGTGAGTAATGCCGATGTTGCCCTGACCTATCTCAATTTGGTTCCCGCTCAGTTTCGCCGCAAATATAGCGATCGCTACCTGCAAAATCTGCGATATTCAATGTCACTGTTCGTGCTTTACTTTGGCACGAATCGACGCTACAACCACATGGCACACCATGAGATTTTGATGAGCCCACGCTACCGGGAGTGGATGGTAGATTTGTTCGATCGCAAGCACCTGGCATCAGACTTTTCGCTCTATCTTCATCGCCCTACTGCAACTGACCCCACCCTTGCGCCACCTGGTTGTGACTGCTGGTATGTGCTAGCTCCGGTGCCAAATCTAGATGGGGCAACGGATTGGAAAGAGATGGCAAAGCCCTACCGGGATGCGATCGTTCAGTATCTAGAGCAGCACTATCTACCGGATTTGTCAAGTCATATTGTCACTGAACACCATATTGATCCATTGCATTTCCGGGATGAGTTGAATAGCTACAAGGGTACTGCGTTTTCAGTGGAGCCTACATTGTTTCAGTCTGCCTGGTTCCGTCCCCATAACCAAAGCGAGGACATTCCTAATCTCTATTGTGTAGGAGCCGGAACCCATCCAGGAGCGGGATTACCAGGGGTTATGAGTTCCGGGAAGATTGTGGCAGAGATGATTGGTCAGGCAGGATAGTTAAGTGGCAAGCGATCTCATTCATCCGTCACCTTTCCTCGCATCGTCTTAATCTGACTTCGCTTAGTTTTGCTATCCAGACGTTTCCTCTGAGAACTCCGAGTCGGTTTGCTGGGTTTACGGGGTTTGGGTAACGCGATCGCACTTTTAATCAAGTCTTGCAGTCGTTGCAATGCCTCTTCCCGATTCTGCTCCTGGCTGCGGTGTTCTTGAGCCTTGATGACAATAACCCCTTCCTTGGTAATGCGCTGGTCGGAAAGCTTCAACAATCGCTCTTTGTAGCGATCGGGCAGCGAGGAAGCAACGATGTCAAAGCGCAGGTGAATGGCCGTCGCCACCTTATTCACGTTTTGCCCCCCTGCCCCTTGAGAACGAACCGCACTCATCTCAATCTCATACTCTGGAATACTCACAGTGTTAGAAATTTTTAGCATAATTAGCTGCATATCTCAGAAACCGAGATTGATAACCCGGCTCAGCGGATTGCGGAGGATGTTACTCACGATTCGCTCATTTGGATAACCCAGTAGCTAAATCACCAGCTTGGAGAGTAGTGTTCAAGAGCAATTGCGATGGCGTTCGTCAGGCATTATGAAGATTACATTGCTCGCACCCAAATAATCAATAAAATGCCCAAGATCAACCAAATAGCCACAATCACGATCGCGGCTATCCTACTGGTCGGTTTACCTTGATTCATCGCCGCCTCAGCCTTATCGCGGCACTCAGCTAAAACCGCTGGAGGAATCATTTTTAGCACCAGAATTATCCCCAACGGCACTAAGACCAAGTCATCTAGATAACCAAGGATGGGAATCACGTCTGGAATTAAGTCAATCGGACTGAAGGCATAAGCAACAACAAAGCCTGCAAAAACCCTTGCGTACCAAGGCACTCTGGGGTCTTTACAGGCTATATAGATGGCGTAGGTTTCTTTTTTAAGTTGCCTAGCTCGTTGCTTCCATGTCTGCATATTTAGGAACGTTGGTGTAGGAAATTCCTCATCCCACTGAGACTGAAAGCTGTTGAGTCAGGGCTTCTTTCAAGAGTGCTGCTTTGTCAGTTTGTTCCCAAGGCAGATCTAAATCCGAGCGCCCGAAATGACCATAAGCGGCGACATCTTGATAAAAGCGACCGCCACGTAACGCTGGCAACTGGCGCAATTTAAACGCCTGAATAATTCCAGCTGGACGCAGTTCAAAATGTTGCTTGACTAACTCCAGTAAGCGCGCCTCCTCTACCTTGCCGGTGCCGAAGGTTTCAATCATCATGCTCACTGGTCGAGCCACACCGATCGCATAACTCAACTGGACTTCGCACTTTTCAGCCAGACCCGCTGCAACAATGTTTTTAGCAACGTAGCGAGCGGCGTAGGCGGCAGAACGGTCTACTTTCGTGGGGTCTTTCCCGGAGAAGGCACCGCCACCATGACGGGAATAGCCACCGTAGGTATCGACAATGATTTTACGACCCGTTAGACCAGCATCTCCCTGAGGGCCACCAATCACAAATTTACCAGTGGGGTTGACCAGGAAGCGGGTATTGTCGTCTGGCTTGATGTCAATATCTGAGAAAACGGGTTCTATGACAGCAGACCAAAGGTCTTCTTTAATTTTTGCCTGGACATCGACCTCATCAGTAATGCTGTCAATCGTGGCTGTGTGTTGGGTGGAAATCAGGATGGTGTCGATGCCCACCGGACGTCCGTCTTCGTAGGCAACGGTAACTTGAGTTTTGCCATCCGGGCGCAGGTAAGGCAACAGACCTGTTTTTCGCACTGCCGCCAAACGCCGAGCAACTCGATGCGCCAGACTGATAGGCAATGGCATCAATTCGGGAGTCTCGTTGCAGGCATAGCCAAACATCAGACCTTGATCGCCCGCGCCAATCTTATCTAATTCATCATCACTCATGTCCTCCCGAGTTTCCTGGGCGTTGCTGACGCCTTGGGCAATGTCAGGGGATTGTTGATCTAGAGTAACTAAGACAGAGCAACTGTTTGAACAGAAGCCGTTATCAGCGTTAATGTAGCCAATTTCGGCAATTTTCTTACGTATCAAATCAACGTAGTTGACTTTGGCTTGAGAGGTGATTTCACCTGTAATTAGTACCAAACCCGTATTGACCACGACTTCTGCGGCAACACGGCTACGGTCATCATGGGTTAGTAGGGCATCTAAGATCGTGTCTGAAATCTGATCGCAGATTTTGTCAGGATGACCTTCGGTAACTGATTCGGAAGTAAATAGGTAGCGACGACTCAAAGCTCAATACTCCTTAGTAATGGTGGCTAAGCAGATGAAGAGTTTGGGCTAATTGCAGCGACTATAGCCCGCAATCATACCAACATTAGCTTGAAATCATAACAGCATTTTCACCTTTAGGTAGAGGGGTCAGCTTTCTCTTAAGGCATTTTCCCCTTCCCAGAGGGTATAGTTTTCGCTCCTAGTAAGGATTGTATCTATGTTAAGTAATCTCAAAATTTTGTCTCATAGAATTCGCAGTGGCAAGAGGGCTTGACCTGCTGCGAAAATTGGGTCAACAAATCTCCTTCTGTGCAAGGGTAGTCTATATAAAAGGAGTAAAGCTCCGCGATCGCAACTCAGAAGACTTAAATTCAGGACAACAGCTGTGGCTTTTAAAATCGGTTTATTAGGACTAGGGACAGTTGGCACGGGAACTGCACAGATTTTGCTGAACCCAACTGGGCGTCAACCACTGCTGCGACAGATAGAGATTCATCGGGTGGGGGTGCGATCGCTCGGATTAGCTAGAGATGTCAAACTACCACCAGACGTTCTCACAACAGATGTTGAAGCGATTGTCACCGACGAGGCGGTTGACATTGTGGTAGAGGTGATGGGGGGCTTAGAACCAGCGCGATCGCTTATCCTTAAAGCCATTGCCCACGGTAAGCATGTCGTCACAGCAAATAAAGCCGTGATTGCTCGGTATGGCGATGAAATTTTCACTGCCGCCCAAGAGGCTGGAGTCTACGTGATGTTAGAAGCTGCCGTTGGGGGTGGCATTCCAGTGATTCAACCCCTGAAGCAGTCTTTGGGAGTTAATCGGATTCACGCTATTACTGGCATTGTCAATGGTACGACCAACTACATCCTCACGCGAATGCAAACAGAAGGGGGTGAATTTGCCGATATCCTCGCCGATGCCCAGAAACTGGGTTATGCAGAGGCTGACCCCACCGCTGATGTCGATGGATTGGATGCGGCTGATAAAATTGCGATTCTGGGTTCACTCGCCTTTGCGGGACGAATTAAACTTCAAGATGTCCACTGTGAAGGGATTCGCCAGGTGGGTGCGGCGGATATTGCTTATGCCCAGAAATTGGGGTTTACGATCAAGTTGCTAGCGTTTGCCAAGCGAGAGGAAATAGCCTCTGATGCTCCAGAGTCGGAAACCCTTCAGATGAGAGTTCATCCCACCCTTGTCCCGCAGACTCATCCTCTCGCCAGTATCAGTGGTGTCTACAACGCTATCCTGGTGGAAGGCGAACCGATTGGACAGGTGATGTTCTTTGGTCCGGGTGCTGGCTCTGGACCCACTGCTAGTGCCGTGGTGTCGGATATTTTAAATATTGTCGCCGTTCTGAAAACAGGTGGAGGTGCTGACAAACTGCATCCCCTGTTGAGCTGTGCCCATCAACACTACTGCCGCATTGCCCCAATGTCGGAACTCGTTACCCGCTTTTATACCCGTTTTCTCACCAAAGACCGTCCTGGTGTTATTGGTAGCTTGGGTACCTACTTCGGCAACCACAATGTTAGTTTGGAATCTATTGTACAAACAGGTTTCCAGGAAGAGTTGGCTGAAATTGTCGTCGTCACTCACGATGTCCGTGAAGGGAATTTTAGAGAGGCTCTCGATAAAATTCGCACTCTAGAAGCTGTAGACAGTATTCCTAGCATCCTGCGAGTGCTATGAGAAAATTTGAACCCCACAGATACACACAACTCAAAGTAGGAAAATATTCGCTTCCTTTCCTATCGATACTTCTGTGGCTATTTGTCCCAGCTATGGCAACCCAGGCTAATTCCCCTGATGGACTGCCTGTACTGAACCCTCAATCAAGGGCTGATTCTTCCCTGATTCATCCTCTGTCTTATAGAGTGGCTCAAGGCACTACAGGGAATCTTTGTCCGCAACCGGCTCTCTCTCGCCTAACTCGCCACAAAGTTGTTGCCGGTGAAACTGTAGAGAGTATTGCTAATCGCTACAATCTTATCCCGGCGACGCTGATCAGTTTAAATCCTGTCTTGAGGGGAAGGTCAATGCCAGTTGGCAGGGAAATTTTGATTGCTCCTTTCAATGGCATTCGTGTTGAAGTTCCTGCGGGTTCTGGTTGGCAAGACGTTGCCGCCGCCTACGGGGTTCGTGCAGATGTTTTATATGAGATAAATGGCTGTCAACAGATATCCCGGCAGGTTTTCATTCCAGGGGTAAATTGGTCAGCAGGAGGTGGTCGTGTTGTAGAAACCTACACAGGATTTGCGGGTTATCCCTTGCCTTCAGTCGCATCCGTGGCATTGAGTTATGGCTGGCATCAGAACCCCAATACTGGGCAAGCAAGGTTTCATAGTGGAATAGATTTACTGGCAGACGCTGGCACAACCGTGCTGTCAGTTGATAGCGGAACTGTCGCTTTCGCCAGTCAGCAAGGTAGCTATGGCAATTTGGTGGTCGTCAATCACCAGGGTGGACGCCAAACCCGTTACGCACATCTGGGTCGTGTGTCTGTGGCAGCGGGTCAGCAGGTTAAGCGGGGAGATACCTTGGGAATAGTGGGTTCTACTGGACGCCCTGATACTGACAAACCACATCTGCATTTTGAAGTTCGCTATTATTCGCCTCAAGGTTGGGTGGCGCAAGACCCAGAACCAAATCTTAAGGCAAAACCAGCGGCTCAGAGGTAAGGTTTGCCGAATTGTCAAGGGGGAATTTTCGGGAGAAAAGCGATCGCCCTAACCTGTCAAGCTATAGGAGTTAGGCAATTCATCTTAATCCTTGACAAGTGAAAGCTGCCCAGTAGCAGGGATGAGAGAAGGGATATTCCTCTTGAGAATTTTTTAGAGGGTAAAGTGTTTGACTAAGGCAAAGCAAAAAGGGGGAGGTAATCGCACAAATGGAACTACTTCTATTCAAATCTCTAGCCTTTGAATCTTAGTTTTCTCAGCAAAAACTAATGCTTCCCTTAGAGCTACATCATCTTACAGAAAATAGCTCTACTACAGTGGATATATTACGTGCAGGCAAAAGCTTTCTATCGCTGAGATTTGTAATCAGGTTTATTTGATGAACAGCTCCTTTCTACCTTCCAATGCAACGGATTAGCAGATTGTGGAAGGCAATCAGTCCAATTAAGCGAAGACATCTCGATCCATCTTCACTCCAGTTTCGTCTGACAACAGAAATTGCTGCCCTGTTTGTTTTAGGCTTGGGCAGCGTTGCCATCTGGACAAGTTGGAAAATGCAGCAGATTTTGATGGCAACCCATCAACAGAATGTAGAGTACATCGCGGCTCGCTTTTCCCATGATGTTGAACTCTACAGCGAGATGCTACCCGTCCAAGCTGGGGTACAAAAGACTATTAACAATGTAGCCGTGCCTGGTCTGCTGATCTGGGTCAAAGGTTCAGATGGGAAGCTACTGGCTCAATCAGCAAGCTTGAATCATTCATTCACCGCAACGACTGAATTGATGTCCCTCGCCGAGATGCCACTCCAGCCTCAAGTTTACAAAGTAAGAGATCAATATTTAATTTTGTGTGAAAGTTCGGTAACTGTTAAAGGGATGATGCTGGGGAAGGTGTACATGGCCCAGGATGTGACTCAGGATCAGCGTCAATTAATTGCAGCAATTGGAAGCCTCGCCATCGTTTGTATCCTGGCAACGATAATGATGATGGCGTTGATCGCCTTTCGGATTCGGCGATCGCTCCAACCCCTTCAAGATATGAGCCAAATGGCAGGTGTCATCTCAGCGAAAGACTTGGGAGAGGCAAAGCTGCAATTACGTCATGCCCCTAGTGAAGTCAAAGAACTGGCTCAAACCTTCAACATGATGCTGTCTCGGCTTTTCGATGCCTGGGAGCAACAGCGCCAGTTTGTGAGTAATGTCTCTCACGAGTTACGAACCCCCTTAACTGTGGTACTTGGTTACCTGCAAAGTGTGTTGCGACGCAGCACAAACTTAAACGATTATCAGCAAGAGGCTTTGGAAACGGCGGCATCTGAAGCTGAGCGCACGGTACGCCTGCTGCAAAATTTGCTAGAGCTGGCACGAGCAGACAGTGGTTCTATGCACTTTCATCTGGAATCGCTGGTGCTAAATGACTTGGTTGCAGAAGTGGCAGGGATGGCAGAAAAATTTAGCGATCGCTTCGTCACGGTTAAGGCGAGTACCGAAATTGAGGCAATGGCGGATCGCGATCGCCTGAAACAGGTTTTGATTAATCTGGTTGACAATGCGGTGAAATACTCTCTTGCTGGGCAGCCAATTACCTTAAAGCTGGAACGCGCAGAGAGGCAGGCAATGATTCAAGTGTGCGATCGCGGAGTTGGCATTCCATTACAAGACCAGAGCCGTATTTTTGAGCGCTTCTACCGTGTGGATGAAGCCCGATCCCGTATGAGTGGAGGTCATGGTTTGGGTTTAGCCATTGTAAAAACGCTGGTGGAAGGAATGGGTGGTAGTATCACCGTTCAATCAAAACCTGGTGAAGGTAGTACATTCACACTTACCTTACCTACGTAACTCCAAAAGTTATAGATGTGTATAGTATTCGTCATGTACTGTGCCCTCTTCTGTCAGCATAATTACCTGAGAAAATGCTGAGTTTAAACTGAGGCATCCAAACGAATAAATTCAGGAAAGTCGTGGTTTGGTTTCAGAGGAGCTTCAGTGTCAACAGGGATACTTTGATTAGTTGAGATAACGCAAAGCGAGGAGCAGTCTGGGTTGTAATCTTTCCGCTTAACGCCCTAATCAATCTCAAGTTCTTAATGCATCTTGGTTAATGTCACTCATACGACTTCAGTAAACACACCAAGATTCCCTTGGAAAAACCCTCTATTGTTGACATTCGCAGTAACAAAATGAAACTCACTTCTCTTCTACTTACAAGTGTTGCCTTGGTTGGTATGGTTACAGTTTGGGATGCTCCGCTAAAAGCAATTAACCCTCAACTCGTCCAGGCAGAAGCCGCAGAAATGATGACGGCCCAACAGAAAATTGAGTTAATCAGCAAGAATAAAGGTCAGATTGGTGGTGGTGACCAGCTTCGTCGTTTCTTCTACGGCGATCTAGAACCGATCGCCGTTCAGCCTGGTGGAGCAGGCATGGTGGTTAACCTTTACAACAAAGCTAATAACGTAACCTTTGCCTACTGTGCTACTTATGATGTAGTCGTCGCGGTGAAGCAGGGCAAAGTTACCGCATTTTTAGCCAGTGAAGTCAAGTAATAGTAGCTAGCAAACCTTGTCTCTAAGGTATTGAGATATCTCAGCTGATGCGCTACCGATGCATCTAAACGCTGGTAGTGCATCGCTGAGTACCAAGTACTGCTCTTATCGACTTTTTCAACACTTCAACGTTTGCAATAGTTACCTACACTATTCAGGTAACTGTACGAGACAACTATTTTGGATTTTTTACCGCAGATGAATGCAGATTAACGCAGATATATTGATATTATATCGGCTTTTGCAAGAGATCTAGTCTCTAGTGAAAGGATAAGAGAACAGGTTACTATCCAATCATAGATTGGTATAGGTAGCACTTTTATTCTGACATTACAGGGTTGGGCAAAATGGAAGCAGAATTATGACAACACATATTCTTCTAGTTGAAGATGAAGTTAAACTGGCGCGATTCGTGGAGCTAGAACTGAGTAGTGAAGGCTATCACGTAAGTGTTGCACATGATGGAATGTCAGGACTGACTTTGGCACGAGAGTCAGCGCCGGATTTAGCTATTTTGGATTGGATGCTGCCAGGGTTAACTGGGGTGGAACTCTGTCGCCGTCTACGAGCAACGGGTAGCAAAGTGCCAGTCATTTTGTTGACGGCAAAGGATGAGGTGAGCGATCGCGTCGCTGGTTTGGACGCTGGGGCTGATGACTATGTCGTCAAACCCTTTAGTATTGAGGAACTTCTTGCCAGAATCCGCGCCCACTTGCGTCGCACTCAGGAAACAAACGAGGATGTTTTGCAGTTTGAGGATTTGAGCCTAAATCGTCGGACTCGTGA
>DATNQP010000237.1:0-1622 GCA_036703965.1 Leptolyngbyaceae cyanobacterium | reverse complement strand
CGCGGCTCTATCCATTAACTACCATTATCACTGCCAGCAGTGGAAGGTTAAGGTACACCGCACGCCCTGGTGGTACCAAAAACTCAAGCAAATCCATAAAGACTTCCTGGGCTTGTTCAGCCTGCACGTAGTCAGAGCCTCCCAAGAACTGTTAATTGACTTGGGACTGCTAGAGCGGCGGTTTAACCCAGGCAATGGACAGGATAAGACCTATCAGTACAACTTACGTTGGGACAAAGTGCAAGCCGCTCTTGCTGCGATGCAAAATCAACCCGCTGCTAAAACCCTTGCTGTGAGCAAAACTAAAGCTGCTAAGGCTAAGTGCAGTTCTAAGGCTCGAAGATTCAGATCTGAATCTGAAGGACTCACTGTTGAACACCATACTAAGATTCAATCCGAAGCTATCAGATCCAACTCTCAAGAGGAGAGCGAGTTAGAAAACTTCTACAATCCAGAGCCAAATACAGCCGACCAGGCAGAAGAGCAAATCCTATGTGGTAACGCAGTAATGGAGGTTGAGGAAGAATTGCTATGTGGTAACGCAGTAATGGAGGTTGAGGAAGAATTGCTATGTGGTAATGCAGTAATGGAGGTTGAGGAAGAATTGCTATGTGATAACGCAGATTTTGAGGATGTATGGGAATCTCAAGAACAGCAGACTTGTCATGAGGAGCCTTCTTCCGCGCCGCCCAAACCCCGTAAATCGAAAAAAATTAATGCACGCCAGTCTAAAATTTGCTCAGCGTTTCTACTCGATGAGCCGGTGTTTATCCAGTGGTGGGTAAATCGCCTCTTAAAGACGAAGTTCGGCACGGAGGAACTTGTACTCACCCCACAGGCTTTTGTACGCTCTAGCATCCGCAAGAGACCTGAGCAGGCTCTTGATATGTGGGACTCCTTCCAAAGCGAAATGTCTCATCGGGTTGAGAATTACAATACACGGGTGGAGCATGGATGTAAGATATCCCCCGAAGAGCATGAGCAAATCCAGGCGATCGCACCTTTTGCAATGCCAATTGAGCGGGCGGCAGCTCTGCCTGAATCTCGACCCGAAGCACCAGTTCAGTCGGTGGTGGCTTTGCCTGAATCTCAACCCGAAGTATCAGCTCAAATAGAGGCTCCACCAGACGCTGAAAATCCAGATGCTTATCAGGAGTGGAAGTGTACAGCTGAGGTTGCACCGCCACCCGAAGGATTTTTCCAGCAGATGATGACACGCCTTACGGGCAAGATGTCTATGCCTAAAGCTGAGAAGGTTGAACGCAGACCTGCTGTTTCCCAGCTGGAGAGACTCAATGCTGATATTCTTGACCCAGTTTTGCGACCTGAGGTTCTCAGACGGGTAATGGCTAGTGACTCCTATGTTGTTGATTTTGATGAGCAGGGGGTTCCTTACCAGGTTAGGAGGGTTTAATTGATGGCAGTAGTTAAACTTGATTGGACAAGATGACAGAGTTAATGCTGTCAGTAAAACCTCTGCCGATATAACCCTCTTCTGTCACTCTCCGAAATAATAAGTAAGAAGAAAGCCAAATTATCCATCAGGGAAAAAAGGTTGAAATTGATTCATGACATGAATTAACTCGTGAAAACCGAGCAATAAAGAAGGATTAGGGAAAACG
>DATNQP010000236.1:0-3873 GCA_036703965.1 Leptolyngbyaceae cyanobacterium | reverse complement strand
ACCAGTAGTGACTACGAGAAAAACATCGAGTTGCAGGTTTCTGAAGGTGCAGACTTGATTATTACCGTAGGCTTCCTGATGGGAGATGCCACGGCGGCAATGGCTAAGAAGTACCCAAACGTCAAATTCGCAATTATTGATAACGCCTATCCTCCTGGAAAGGACGGTGTTGACCCCTACACCAAAGACCTCAAGAACGTCACCAGCCTGATGTTTGCTGAAGACCAAGTGGGCTACCTCGCTGGCGTCCTTGCCGGTTGTGTAAGCCAGACGGGGAAGGTTGGTACAGTTTCAGGCATGGAAATCCCGCCAGTGAAGAATTTCGTCGTTGGTTTCCAGAATGGTGCTAAGTCGGTAAACCCAACGATTGTCACATTTAACCAGTACGTCCCCGATTTCAATGACCCCGCTACTGGTAAAACCGTGGGGCAAAACTTTATTAGCCAAGGTGCGGACGTGATATTTGGTGTAGGTGGGAACACTGGCAACGGCGGCTTGCTGGCAGCTAAGGAAGCCGGTAAAAAAGCGATCGGTGTAGATGTAGACCAATACCTCACCTATCCTGAAATTAAAGACGCTTTGATTACCAGTGCCACTAAAAGAATGGACATTGCCACAGCAAAGGCTGTGAAGGAATTTGCCGAAGGCAAGCTCAAACCGGGCATCGAACTGGCAACCATCGCCAATGGTGGTGTGAGTCTTGCGCCTTATCACGACTGGGAGATCCAAATTCCCCAAACTTGCAAGGACAAGGTAAAAGCAGCGGAAACCGCTATTAAGAACGATCCGAAAATCACTGGGGTCAAGTGACCGAAAAGGGGGTGAGTTGAGTCCGCTTTTTCAAGCCTGATCACTGCTCAACTAACAGACGATTGTTGTTTACGAGCAGGGAAATTGAGGAATAATAAGAAAAATAGGAGATGAGAGGAATTTGTAGACGGAGAGGAATCTATGCTGAGATTCGTAGTTCTAGCTTTGGTAGTTTTGGAGTTGGTATTACTAAGTACAGTTGTGCTATCTCCAGCTGATGCGGCTATGAGTGATTTTGAACATTACGTGTGGGGATTTGCATCTGTAGATAGCACTCAAGTGGTTTGTAAGAAGGTTGTTATGCATCCAGAAAAGCAGTTGCAGCGCAACTCGTCCAAGGACAAAGTGGTAAAGATGCGCTCTAGATCTACAGTTGTGGATGATAGCTATTGTCCTAATTCAGCTAAGCCCTATCAGGCAAGCAGTCATTGAGGGCTGTAGAGACGTTGCCTGCAACGTCTCTACAGAGGTTATCGGTAGGTAGACGATGTTATCCGAACAGTATTGAGTTCTGTACTATGTCTCCTATTCTCGAAGCTTGCAGTATTACTAAAGAGTTTCCGGGTGTTTTGGCGAATGACAGCGTGAATTTCAGCGTTGAGCGTGGTGAGATTCATGTGCTGTTGGGTGAAAACGGCGCTGGTAAAACCACGCTGATGAATATCCTCTATGGGCTGGAAAGTCCAGATAGTGGGGAAATTAGGGTTAACGGTGAACCTCAGGGCTTCAGCAGTCCCAATGATGCTATTCGCCAGGGCATCAGCATGGTGCATCAGCATTTCATGCTTGTCCCGGTGTTTACTGTTACTGAGAATATTGTGCTGGGGGTGGAGGAGACTAAAGAGAGTTCTGGCTGGTTGGGTCGTCTGGGACGGCTGGATCGCAAAAGCCCGGAAGCGCGGATACGTGAACTTTCCGAACAGTTCAGCCTAAGTGTCAATCCGCGATCGCTTGTAGGAGATTTGCCAGTTGGTATCCAACAGAAAGTAGAAATCATCAAAGCTTTGTATCGTGGCGCACAGACACTTATCCTTGATGAGCCAACGGCTGTCCTGACTCCCCAAGAAGTGACGGAACTTTTTGAGGTAATCAGGGCGTTAACGCAGCAGGGGATGTCAGTTATTCTGATTACCCACAAACTCAAAGAAGTGTTAGCGATCGCAGACCGCATTTCGGTGATGCATCAAGGGAAAATGGTCGGAAGTGTGAAACCGACTGAAACTAATCAGGCAATGCTGGCTCAGATGATGGTGGGCCGCAAAGTGATTTTGCAGGTAGAGAAGACTCTTGCCTCACCCGATGAGCCAGTTTTGCAAGTAAGGGGTCTTCAGGTATTGGATGACCGCCGCCAAACAGCTGTAGATGGTATAGACCTTACCGTCTGTGCTGGGGAGATTTTAGGGATTGCTGGGGTACAGGGTAATGGTCAGACGGAACTAGTAGAAGCAATAACTGGCTTGCGATCTCCAAAGAAAGGAAGCATTCTTATCCTTGAGCAAAACACGACTCATGCTAGTCCCCGTCAAATTATTGAAACGGGTGTCGGTCACATCCCCGAAGACCGAGAGAAGCATGGACTAATAAAGACTTATTCCTTAATTGATAATTGTGTTCTTTGTACCTACTACAAGCCCCCGTTTGCCAAAGGAATCGTTTTGCAGGAAGAAGCGATCGCTCAAAATGCAACCCGCCTGATCAACGAGTTTGACGTGCGTCCAGCCAATCCCCAAAATCATGCAGGTACTCTCTCTGGCGGCAACAAGCAGAAGGTGATTATTGCTCGTGAACTCTCACGCGGCGCAAAACTGCTCATTGCCTCTCAACCGACTCGCGGCGTGGATGTTGGATCGATTGAATTTATCCACAAGCGGATTGTTGCTGCACGCGATCGCGGGATGGGAGTACTACTCATTTCGTCAGAATTAGACGAGATTCTTGCACTCTCTGACCGCGTTGCAGTCATGTTTAAGGGCAAAATTATTGAGACTTTGTCAATTGCTGAGGCAACTCGTGAGCGTCTGGGATTGCTGATGGCAGGGGTCAAAAAGTAGGGGAACACAGGTAGGGGCAATCCCCCTGTGGTTGCCCCGGAGCAAGGGAGCAGGGAAGAGTGACAATAAACAACGGGGAAAATGTTTTAAGGCGGATTGCACGTCAGTTGGTGATTCCGGGGTTGGCGATCGCCACAGCCCTTATAGTCAGCGTGCCAGTGATTGGTTTTGCTACTGATTGGGATTGGGCGAAAATCGGCGCAACTTATGGCGGACTATTAGACGGGGCGTTTTTCAAAGGGTACGCCTTCGCTAACACGCTAGTTGCTGCCACACCACTGATTTTTACTGGTTTAGCACTGGCGTTGGGTTTCCGTGGTGGTGTTTTCAATATTGGTGCAGCGGGGCAATTTTTAATCGGTGCTACCTGTGGGGTATTCGTCGGGTACGCCATCTCTCTACCCCCTGTAATTCATCCCTTTGCGGCATTATTAGCAGGAGCAATTGGAGGGGGTTTGTGGGGTGCGATTCCTGGCTTTCTCAAAGCCCGTTTCGGCTCTCATGAAGTCATCAATACCATCATGTTCAACTACCTTGCCTTCTTTCTACAAGATTGGCTGGTGAAGAACCCGATGAAAGACCCCTCTCCGACTGTTATACGCACACCGAAGATTATCGATACAGCAATTCTGCCACGCGTCATCGACCGTCTGCATTTAGGCTTTGTTTTAGCGCTACTAGGAGCACTGTTTGTGTGGTGGCTTTTGCAGAAGACAACCCTCGGCTTTGAACTCCGCACGGTGGGTAGCAATCCAGATGCAGCAAAGTATGCAGGAGTCAAGCCAGGGCGGATGATTGTTCTGAGTATGGCGCTTTCTGGTGCGTTAGCTGGAATTGGTGGGGCGGTGCAGGTGTTAGGGCTAGATTACTATATGCCTACGCTTTACTCCACCGACTATGGATTTGACGCGATTCCAGTAGCGTTGCTAGGTCAAAATCAGCCGCTTGGAGTCATTTTCGCCGCCATCCTGTTTGGATCGCTCCGCAACGGCAGCGATTTGATGCAATTGCG
>DATNQP010000235.1:0-3574 GCA_036703965.1 Leptolyngbyaceae cyanobacterium | reverse complement strand
GCTTGCTTGAAATTCTCAAGTGCGCCTGGATAGTCGCCTTGATTCAATTTATCCAATCCCTGCTTCAAAAAATTCTTAGCTTTTGTTTGAACAGTAGGCGTTTGGGGTGGCTGTAAGGAGTTACCATTACCTGATTGGTTGCGAGAAGAGGCTGAATCGAAGCCCCTCTTGATTGAATTGGAAGAAGACTTTGACACTGTCCAATTTCCCGATTAAATAATGATTTCGTTCTTTTAATTTTTGTCGCTGCTCATACCAACGGGGCATCTCACTTTTGTAGAGATACGCTAATAACTAGATGGGCATAAATAAACACAACAAAATTGTAGGGTGCATTGCTACTGCCATCCTATAGTCCTCTTCTAGAGAGAATCATTGGCAATGCCCACCTTATGTTGAATTCTGTCCACCTACTTATACGCAGTTGCGTTCAAACATAGTAGTTGAGACAGACGCCCAGACGCTCTGACGCTCTGACGCGGAGAAAATGAATCTGCTACGTATGAATGCAACTTGGTATTATCTACTTATTTACTAGTGTCAATCACATTTGTCCGGATTTTTCAGATGGATTATTGAATAAATGTTGACCTACTGAGACTGAAATTGATTCGCTAAAGAATTCAGAGGATTGGGTTGAGGATTTTCTGGTAACTCCTGAGGCACAACTGTTAAAGAAACATTAATTTTGTCTGCATCCACCCAACCAGAGTAATACCTCACACTAGTAGATTTCCCCGTGAGGTTCAGTAAATCAAAGTCGCCGCGCATTGCATTCGAGCTGGGTATACCGTTCGGTTCAAGTTTGTCAGAACCAATACCTCTTGGTCCACCCCCAACGAGATTCAGCCCAACTTCATCAAACCCTCGAACGAAACGCGCTCCATTCCAATGCCACTCAGAACCTGGCCAATAGAAGGAGGGTTTTCCAGGTTCTATCTCCTCTCTAATTTTCGCAATATCCTGGGGCAAAGTCTCGGCTCCCCGCTCATCCAAAGTTACTGTAAAGCCGTCAGAATATCTCACTTCATAGCGACCTTTATAAGTTTGAAAATCTACAGGTGAGAACCAAAGAACTTCTACCGTTTCTCCACTAGTAGCCGGAGACAAGGTCGCTGCTGGATTCTTACTCATTGAGGTATTGTAGAGAGGGATTCCCTCAGTGGGTAGTTTCGTAAACAGTGCAAATCGATTACAAGACCAACTCTTAGGATCGTCCGCCGCTTGCCACTTCACTTGGCAAATTCCATTGCCGGTACCAACCCAAAGCGTATCGTTTTCTACCTTGAGTTTGTCTGGAATTATACCGACTAATGGACTGTTGTTAACATTGTAGGATTTCACCGAACCTGAATCGAGGTTTTGAGGATTAGGACGATAAGCGACAAGTCCCATTCCTGGCAAATAGCCATTCCCCTCACCACTAATTTGCGTTCCCATCCAAAATGTTGGGTTAGCCGAGTCGCCAGTAATTACCAAATCGGTAATTTGTTGTGTTCTAATCTCCTTAGGCTTAATAATTATTGATTCATTCTTCTGTGGGTCATAACCAACAATTGTAGCGATACCATTGGCCCCTTCACCTTGCTCCGATGCAACAGAAAAGAACAGGCGATTATCATAGTTAATAGCCGCTGTGATTCTGGGGAGTCCTAAAGTGGCACCGAATTTCCCTTCCGTGAGTTCGTTAAGCGTGTAGAGAGTTTGACGTTGGGGTTGCTGAGTATCAGGAATAATTAGCTCAAAGATAACTTTTTGCGGTTCTGGTCGTTGCTGATCTATCGGAAAAGGATTCGGTTCAAGGATGACCCGATATTGATAAGTCTTGCCGTTAAAATCAATCTTTTTATAAGGTGGATTATCCAGATCTTTGTAATAGGCTGCCCCATTCTGTGATGGCTGAAGTTCAGTCGGCAATGTTCCTGGCTTCACCGTCCAAATGTTATTGCCCCGGCAAAATACAAAATCATATTTGTAGGTCTGAAAGTTTACAGTATTGGCATCTGCCACAATGTTACGGATGTGATAGTCAAAGGGATTGTAATAGTTATCGCCCTCTTTTGGAGGAGTCGAAATCGTTACTGGTAAGGGAACAGATTCTGTAGGACAATTCCCGGCATTAGCAACGGCTTGGGAAGACGGAGTAGTTTGAGAAGTACAGGCGTTGAGTAGCCCAACCAAACTGATAATTGTGAAAATACGTTTTGTTGAAATCATTGAAAAAATTGCTCACCCATTCACCGTAGAAAGGTTGATTTTTGTCTGGATGAAAATTAACTCCCGTAACCGTTGACTTCAACCCTACTCGGTAGGTTCCAGGCGTAAGCGTTGTAATTCTTGCTGAAGATACTTTCCCCACTGCACGGCTAGGGGGATTTCGGTAAAAGGGACTTTGATTGAGGCAGTGGGTTCTTTTAAGAGAAATTCTAGTGCGATCGCACGACCTTTCGCTGGCGGTGTCTCTAAGTCAGCAGGCTGGTTATCCACCAGCAAACGGAGCGATTGAACATGCTTAAGAGAGAACGTTTCTAAGTTCACAGGTCCTTGGCGTGTGGGTTTCCCCCAAGTCAAATCACTGCTTTTTTGACCCAATACTGCATAGATGTCATATTTCGCCCGCTCAAACTGAGTTGCCCAACGGCGATAGGCTTCAATTTTTTGGTATTCGTTCCAACCTGACCAAGCTAGCCAAAAAAAGGCTGCCAGTAAAGGTAACCAGAGTAAACCGCGTTCCATCTTGGGCTTTCTTTCCGACTTCTGTAAAAGCAGCTTACCACCCCAACCACCTTGAGCGCAGACGCATAGGATGGGGGAGTTAGCTTCCCTATACTTGCCCAACTTCCCTACCTTCCCTGTGTCTGTGATTTGTCAGATAGTGAATTGGTGTTCTAGAACATCGATTCAGTAATCCTAGAAGAACCCCTCCCCTACCCCCTCAAGAGATGCTCCTGAGGGGAATTCTTTCTCCCCCTTCCAAGAATAAAAGTTTTTCCTTTTCCCTCCCCTTATAGAGGAGGCTTAGGGAGAGGTGGGAAGGGGGTTGGGGGTTAGGTTTTTTATTACTGAATCGACGTTCTAACGCCAAACCTGGAGGCTGTGCATATGACTGGTGAGCAAGGTTTGTCCATCCGGACTGAATGTGAAATTAGGCGTAGCCTCCATCGTGCGGATTTTTTTTGGCAATCGCCAATTCCACAACTGAAGCCCCCTGCTGCCATCATGCATGGCTAGCGTCCGTCCATCTGAACTGAAAGCAAGGCTATTAATATATTTCAGATCGGGGATAGTGCGGATGATCTGACCCGTTTTGAAGTTCCAGAGTTTGACGCTGCCGTCATTGCTGCTACTAGCTAGGAACTGACCATCTGGACTAATGGCAAGGCGGGTAACTGTGGCAGAATGGCTCATCAAGGAGCGTATCCGCACCCCCGTGCGTGCGTTCCACAGGCGAATGCTATTGTCATTGCTGCCAGTGACGAGAATCTGACCCTCTGGACTCAACAGAGGCTGAGTGGAGTAATCCGGGAAATCTGAGAGGGTGCGGACAACTTGCCCAGTTTTCAGGTTCCAGAGT
>DATNQP010000234.1:0-7560 GCA_036703965.1 Leptolyngbyaceae cyanobacterium | reverse complement strand
CGAGTACGCCCCCCAACACCAAAATTGCCGCAATCAGGATGTAACCGCTGGTCATCGCCTGTACTCAGTCTGTCCAGATACAGCCTATCTCATAGCCTGTTGGGCGTTATGCTGTTTATGCTGTTTTTTGCTACAAATAGCGATTAGGAGGCCAAGTTTTGAATTTTGAGTTTCAAGTTTTGAGTTGAACTTCTTAATTCAGAACTTAAAACTGAGAACTCTTCTCAGTTCCCAGTCCCCAGTCCCCAGTCCCTAGCCCCTAGCCCCTAGTTCCCCAGGTTCTCTAGGGTGCGGTCAAAACCAGTTGGTGATATGCACAAAATTTCTCCGCGTCAGAGCGTCAGAGCGTCCCCGTGTCAGTCTCAACCAACTACTTATGACCACACCCGGTTCTCTAGGTAAACTGCTGACTCAAAACCACCGGGTTGTGGACAGTAATTTTTTTCTTGTGAATAGAAATCATTTTTTCTGTGCGCAAGTCACCCAATAAACGGGTGACAGTGACACGGGTGGAGCCAATTGCTTCCGCGATCGCTTGGTGAGAAAGCTTCAGGTCAATCGTAATCCCCTCCGCCGTAGGCACTCCAAAGTCACGGCACAGAATCAACAAAAAACTGACTAATCGAGAACCCATATCCCGGTGAGCTAGGGTCTCAATCATCATTTCTGTTTGTAAAATCCGAGAGGATAGCCCCCGTAGCATCAACATCGATAGATCTGGATTATCCTTGAGCGATTGCTCTACCTGGTCAATCGGAGCGGAGAGCAACTCTACTGGTGTAAAGGCAACCGCGTGATAAAACCGATCAGATCGGTGACCCGTAATCAGCGACAAAACCCCAAAAACACTGTTTTCTCGCAATAGCGCCACAGTGATTTCTTCGCCTGCTTCATAAACTCTAGAGAGCTTTACAGCACCTTTCATCAAAAAGTAGACTCGTTCTGCTGGGTCTCCTGGGAAAAAAATCGTCTTGCCCCGCTCAAAGGTTTCGACGACTGGTGGAAACGCTCCACCGCCCATCTGACGGAACACAGCTGCTAGCGGTCTATTTTGCGTCACGACCATATTCATTGCCCTAAGCCAACGCCTTGCGGACGAGTTGTCTGTACAATTGCCGGTAAACTCTGAGACTCACGAACCGGCTGTGAGAAACGCCTGATTGTATCCAAGAATACTTAATCTGAGTCCCAAATACTTTTTTGTACAAATTGCTACATAATCTGTTGAGGTGTCAATCAAAAAAGAATTCAAAATGTCTACATGGATGAATCTGGGGGCTTGACTCTCTATTTATGCACTCAAAATTATTTCCTCTGACTCCTGAGTCCTGACTACTGGATTTTTATTGGTCAACACCTGACTCCTCAAGTTGAGAGCGAGCCTTTTGGGGTCATAATACACTGTGTTACGTCGTTAGCGTTAGCGCAGCAGCTCTAGGGACGTTAGCAAAGCTTAGCGAGAGCTAACCCAAACGCTTGGTGACCCTCAGACTTGACGAGTACCCCTTTCAGTAACCATTCCAACTGCCTCTAAGATAAGAATATTATGCTCAATTTGACTGGAAAGAACGCTCTTGTCACTGGTATTGCCAATAACCGCTCCATTGCTTGGGGTATTGCCCAGCAGCTGCACAAAGCTGGCGCAAATTTGGGTGTTACTTATCTGCCGGATGACAAGGGTCGCTTCGAGAAAAAAGTCAAAGAACTGGTAGAACCCCTCGAACCCAGTATCTTTTTACCCTGTAATGTCCAGGACGATGCCCAAATTGAAGCAACCTTTGAGGCAATTGGTAAGCAGTGGGACAAACTTGATATCCTGATTCATTGCCTCGCGTTTGCCAGTAAGGATGATTTATCGGGAGAGTTTAGTAAGACCTCAAGGGCGGGTTTTACCCAAGCCTTGGAGATCAGCACTTACTCCCTGACTCAACTGGCGGGAGCTGCTAAACCCTTGATGACAGAGGGGGGTAGTATTGTCACCCTCACTTACCTAGGAGGTGTCAAGGTAATCCCCAATTATAACGTAATGGGGATTGCCAAGGCGGGTCTGGAAATGAGTGTCCGCTACCTGGCGTCTGAACTAGGACCCAACAATATTCGGGTGAATGCAATCTCAGCAGGACCAATCCGCACCTTGGCATCATCAGCGGTTGGCGGCATCCTCGATATGATTCATCATGTGGAGGAAGTGGCACCACTACGGCGTACTGTTACCCAACTAGAAGTAGGCAATGCAGCTGCTTTCTTGTGTAGTGATTTAGCTAGCGGTATTACAGGGCAGGTTTTATATGTAGACGCCGGTTACGAAATAATGGGGATGTAGGTTATTGGGTTGTTCGGCGTAGCCGTTACCGTAGCCTAGGTTTGAAGGTTGAACGTTAAAGCACAGGAACTTAGGTTTTATGGAGATAAGCAATAACCCTAATGGCATTCCGGGCACCGGAGGTGCCGCTACGCTAACCGATCGCACTGTTCTTAACCCCCAAAACCACGAACATCAGTTTCCTGCACGGACAGCTTCAGTTAGCCGCAAAACGGGCGAAACGGATGTGCAAGTAAGCCTGAATTTAGATGGTGTAGGTATTTGCACAGCCGCTACGGGCGTACCGTTTTTAGATCATATGCTGCATCAGCTGTCCTCTCATGGGCTGATTGATTTAGAGGTGCGGGCAACTGGGGACTTAGAGATTGATGACCACCACACCAATGAAGACGTTGGGATTACTCTAGGGCAGGCTTTAGGGAAAGCATTAGGCGATCGCAAAGGAATTGTCCGCTTTGGTCATTTTCTTGCCCCCTTGGATGAAGCTTTGGTTCAAGTAACTCTTGATTTTTCCGGGCGTCCTCACTTAAGCTACGGCTTGGAAATTCCCACCCAGCGGGTTGGAACTTATGACACCCAGTTGGTGCGAGAGTTCTTCGTAGCGGTGGTGAATCATAGTCAGATGACGCTGCACATCCGGCAGTTGGACGGAATTAACTCGCACCATATCATTGAAGCGACCTTCAAGGCATTTGCACGGGCAGTTCGGATGGCAGTGGAAATCGATCCGCGTCGCGCTGGTACAATCCCCAGTTCTAAGGGCGTTTTGTAGGCTCTTGACGTACTCCCCCTTATGGAATCAGGGGGATTCTTACTCATATGCTACGAGGCAGACTTAAGTCGTGCCTCTTCACCTTTCTTCCTGGTTCTCGGATTCTTAACTAGACGGTTGCCCATCCCCATCAGACCATCTCCACAGGCATTTTCTTTTGTGTCCAGGATGCGTCCCACCCCAGACAGTCCGCGATTGCGAACGATTTGTGCAGCGGCTACGTCACGCTGGGTTTGATAGCCGCACTCATGACAGATGTGAATTCTGTCACTTAATTCTTTCTTCCCCGTATGGGTATCGCACTGAGGGCAAACTTGCGACGTGTAATCCTTGTCAACCTTGGCAAAAAATACACCTCGCTTCCAGCAGACCCACTGCAAAATGTTGATGAATTGCCCAAAACCAGCATCTAGGGTGTGCTTGCCAAACATGCCCTTAGCCCATACCCGAAAATTAATATCTTCAACAAATATCATTCCCGCACCATCACATAGCTTGTGCGCTAGTTTGAAGTGCCAGTCTGTTCGAGTATCGCTGATACGTTGATGCAACCGTGCAATCTTCGACCCAAGCTTATGGCGATTGTTTGACCTTTTCGTCTTATGCTTCAGTCTGCGTTGGAGCAATTTCAGCTTCCGTAAGAGTGAATCCAAGAATCTGGGTCTATCTACCAACTCTCCATCAGAGGTGGCAACGAACTTATCCAGCCCTAGGTCAAGACCTCTGGGATGACCATGAGGCATGACATCTGGAACAGAGACATCACATTCTAGGCTCAGTAGTACGAAATATCCAGAAGCCTTACGGGCAATCCGAGCTTGCTTAACAACAAACCCTTCTGGAATCTCTCGTGATTTGACATATTCGAGCCATCCCAATTGAGGTAGCTTGACTTGGTTTCCCCGTAACAGTTGCACCTTTCCCAGTTGTGGATACACAAATGAACGCATTCGGTATTGATTCTTGAACCGAGGAAAGCCCATCCCTTTGCGCTTCATGTCAACAAAGGCGGTTTCCAATTTCTTTAAAACCTGTTGCAACGCTTGAGCATTAACAGTTGAAAGTTCGGGAAATTCAGCTTTTGCCTTTGTTAGTGATTTACACTGAGTCGCGTAATTTGGATAGGGTGCGTCTGCTGGAATAATGTACTCTCCCCTAGTTGAGCAAGCATTAATCTGACACTTTCGAGAATTCATCCAATCCTTGCATTCACGCAGAGCAAAGTTCCAGACTTTCCGACACACGGTTAAGGTGTGTTCGATTATCTGAACCTGCTTTTGCGTTGGGATGGCTTTATACTCAAACGTCAGATTTAACACTTAATTTCTACCTCCTACAAAATAATATTCTATTTTTTAGGAGTTTTGGAAACGAAAGGCTTCGCCGTGAGCCTCAGCCGAACGGATAAATCCTTTTCATCGCTTTCACCCACCAACTGAAGTACGGTGGCTCTCAGCTTCTACGATGTTTGGGTAGGGGGCAGGTTGAAGATTTGGCAAAATATGTGTAGAGACGTTGCATGCAACGTCTCTACAGGGTTACGGGCTTCCTTGAGGGTGCCAATCTCCTCACCTATTGTGAGATTCCAGAGTTTGATAATGTTACCCCAGCCGCCAGTGGCGAGAGTTTGTCCATCAGGGCTAATCGCGATCGCTTCTATCCATGACCTATGACCTACAAGGGTACGAATTTCTTCACCTGTCTGGAGATTCCATATCTTGATTGTCTTGTCATGACCCGCACTGGCAAGCAACTTTCCATCCGGGCTGATAGCAAGGGATAGAATCGGTAAGGCATGACCAGCAATGGTGCGAATCTTAGTGCCTGTTTTCAGATTCCAGAGGGTGATTTTGCTGTCATCGGTGACACCGGCAAGGGTTTGCCCATCCCGCGTCATAACAACAACTGAGTGTCCAGAGAGAATGCGGGCAAGCTGCAAAATCCTCTTGGATTTGTCCCCTTGCACTGACTGGTCAACACTCACAGAACTGATTTTTAGGCTATGCGTCCAGCTATTGTAGCGAAGCGGCACGTAGTGCAGTGGGATAGTGTTCAGGACAGTAATCAGTAGGCTGAAGCTGGTTATCACAAAAGGCATAGCGATCGCATATTGCGATCAATAAAGTTTCGGCAATTTAGTAGGGAGATAAACCAATAACGCTTCACTGGTGATGCGATCGCCCGCTGTGTCACAGGTACTCAAGACGGGTTCAGCAATCAGTACAACTGATTATCTTCAGCTTCAGATCATGAGATTACCGAAGGTTGCAGCAAAATACTTCAATTGCAATTGCAGATCAATTCTTATAACGATATATCGCGATATATTTTATAATTGAGCTAACAATTGGAGTAACTGGAGAGGAACAATCATGTTTCCAAGCATTTGTCGTCGGTCTGGCTTTTTTGCATCGGCACACGAGAGAACTAGTCGCAGAGGACGGTCTGGTCGGGGTCAACCTGACTTTTTTGCATCGGGACAGGAGGGAACTAGTCGCAGAGGACGACCCGGTCGGGGTCGGCACTTCGATAGGGGTTGGGGTTCACAGCAACGGACTCCCCGTGGCGACATCAAGTACATCCTGCTGGCACTGCTGTCTGAGCAACCCCGGCATGGTTACCAGTTGATTAAAGAATTGGAGAGCCGTTACGGTGGTTTCTATCGACCCAGCCCCGGTTCGGTCTACCCCACACTCCAACTGCTTGAGGAAGGAGGGTATCTCACAAGTGAGCAGGTCGAAGGGAAGCGCGTCTACACGATTACGGATACTGGCAAACAATTACTAGGCGATCGTGACAACCTGGTTGACCGGATAGATCGGGTAGACTCTCAACCACAATTGATCGAATTGAAAGACGCCATTACTGAGCTGAGTGCAGCCGTTATGCAGGTGGCTCGTAGTGGCAATCTAGATAGGGTTAGTCGAGTCCGTGACATCCTGAACCGGGTAAAACGCGAGATTTACACAATCCTTGCACAAGAAGATTGAGTCTGTATCTTGACAGCTTGTTACTGCAAGGAGAATTCATCTAGGGAAGTTGTGACAGAAATTAATCTGCAAGTCGAAGAAACCAGTGACCGCATTGACCGCTATCTTTCTCAAGAATTAGCCGACCTCTCGCGTTCGCGTATCCAACAGCTGATTGAGCAAGGCGTCGTGCAGGTGAATGGTAAAGTCTGCATTTCCAAAAAGACCACGGTACAATCAGGCGATCGCATATCTCTTGTCATACCTGAAGCAAAACCCCTGGATTTGCAACCTGAAGCTATCCCCCTGGATGTTTTGTACGAAGATGACTCCCTAATCATCATCAACAAACCTGCTGGCTTAGTCGTCCATCCCGCAGCAGGTCATGAAAGTGGCACCCTCGTCAATGCTTTGCTTGCTCACTGCCAAAATCTCGCCGGAATTGGTGGCGTTCAACGTCCTGGAATTGTCCATCGTTTGGATAAGGATACAACCGGCGCGATCGCGATCGCCAAAACCGACTTTGCTCATCAACACTTGCAAGCCCAGCTAAAAGCAAAAACCGCCCGACGACAATACTTGGGCTTGGTCTATGGTAGCCCATCAGTTCAAAGCGGCACAATTGACCAGCCCATCGGGCGTCATCTCGTAGACCGCAAAAAAATGGCTGTGGTGCCAGTAGAAAAGGGTGGGCGTCTGGCTGTTACTCATTGGCAAGTTCAAGAACGACTGGGTAACTACACCCTCATGCATTTTCAGCTGGAAACGGGTCGCACCCACCAGATTCGCGTCCACAGCGCTTATCTGGGGCATCCCATCGTTGGCGATCCGGTTTACAGCAGCGGTCATTCCCTCGGTGTCAATCTGCCTGGTCAAGCACTGCATGCGTGGCGACTTACATTGCAACATCCTGTATCAGATGCATGGATCGAAGTAACTGCTCCTGTGCCAAAAACCTTTACTACCTTGCTGGAAGTTCTCCGACGGCGGGCTGGCTCTTTGAAGTGACCTCCTCCCCGTGCCGCTCTATCGTTACGGTGTGCGGCTTCCCGGCGATTAAGCTAAACAACCCTAACACGTATTCCCTCCCCCAGCCTTGGTTACCTTTCGCAATGTACTACGTCTATGATTTAACGCCTCAAGTCAAAAAAATACTTTAAAACTCTTTACAAATAAATTGAACAGATGCACCTTTCTCAAAGGTGATAATCCATAGCTTGCCTTGCTTTCAGCCAATCTTAAGAAAATATAATATTTAAGAAAAAAGACTTTTTGAGTAAATATACTCAAGTATATTTACTTAGTTTTTTAGATAGTTACAGAAAGTAAATCTCTATGATTAAGGACTGGTAAGCGTTTGACGCCTTTGTTGACTCATCTAGAAGAAACTTAACAAATCGTAACGAATAAAGCCCCGATGGCGTTGTATAAAAGTTACCTGTAGGGGATCAATGACAGACAAAAGTTAAATAAAACACTGATTTATCAAGTCCACT
>DATNQP010000233.1:0-9733 GCA_036703965.1 Leptolyngbyaceae cyanobacterium | reverse complement strand
GCATATGGCAACTATATGAAGGTTTGACACTCCTTAGCCCTGAACCTGAGTTGATATGGATACGGAATTTATTGCACAAGAGATTGTCCTGTGGACTCTCAACTATGCCTTAGATCTGTCGCAGCTTCCAAGACTTCTTCGGTGGAAGTCCAAGATAACAGTGACACCTTCAGCGAGTAGTAAAGTCTACCTCGAAAGGAACTCTCGCATATATTGATTCACCAGTTCAGGTTGTTCCTGCTGTACCCAATGGCTAACGTTTGGGAGGTAGCGGATTTGCAAGTCTCTTACAAACTCTTGTGTTCCGTAACTTAATTCCTTACCCAAGGCTTTGTCTGCCTCTCCCCAAATCATTAGAGTTGGCACTGTCAGTAAAGTCCACTCCTGTCGCAACATATTATCGAACCCATTGCGGTAATAGTTAATCATTGCTGTTAATGCACCCCGCTTTGCTGCCGCATTCTTATAAGCTTCTATGTCTTCTGGGCTGAAGGTGCTTTTGTCATTTGCCATAGCTGTCAAAGCGGTGCTAATTGCTTGATAGTCAGATGCTTGTAGAATCAGTTCTGGTAGCACGGGTATCTGGAAGAAAAAGACATACCAGCTACGCATCAACTGCTGGGGTGTTCGCAACCCTTCTGTAAATTTGGCGGGATGAGGGATGTTCAGTACAATCAGCCGTTCTAGCATTTCGGGATGAGCATGGGCAAAGTGCCACGCGATCGCACCACCCCAGTCATGAGCGACTAAAACGCAACGCTCATATCCTAGTCCTTGAATAACACCCTTTACATCCTTAATGAACTCGCTCATTACATAAGCCGATTGCTCTTGCGGCTTGTCACTTTCGTTGTAGCCACGCAGATCGAGAGCAACAACTTTATAATTCTGAGCAAATATAGGAATTTGGTGACGCCACGAGTACCAAAACTCTGGGAAGCCGTGCAGCATTAGTATTAGTGGACCTTCCCCTTGAGTCACATAATGCAGCTTCACCCCATTGCTAACAATGTACTCGTGCTGCCACTTTCCTTCTAGTACAGCCATTAGACATCTCCTTAAATTTTTCAGCAATGCTATCAATTTTTTCGTTATCTAGTTGCTCTCTCTAGATAGAGAAACTATAAATTAGCAATCTTTAGCCTGAATTTTTATAAATAAATGCTATGTTTCGTATCACAAACCCTACATATTGCTGCTCTATACGTAACAATCAAAACTTCGCAGTCCAACCAGTTACCTTTATTTCTACCCATCTGAATTAAAAGTAGATTTTATGTATAAGAATATACACAATTTCCAATAATGATTTAGTTTTTAGCTGCTGAAGGCAAGCCAGATAAAGCATTAGGCAGATCAATGGATTTTATGCGACCATTAATTTCTTGATAGTCTCATCTTTTAGGTAGAGTGCATAATCAGTTTTTCTATTTCCTAAGTTGAAGCAAGAGTAGCGTAGGTTTACTGAAAAAGAGTGATTTCAGCTTGTGTGGCTAAGGGATAGTCTTAGAGCTATAGATGTTAGAAACAGCCTTCAAAAAACGGATACTAAATCATGACCTCTTCTAATTTGTCCAAATTACTCGGAGCTAGTGCGATCGCTGCAACTTTAGCAGTCCTTCCCTTAAATCTTCCTGCACAGGCTCAAAATACTGCTCCTGACACCACTTCTGGAACCTATACACAGCCCAATGGAGATGTCCAATCAGCAGACACCGATACCGATGATGACTTTAACTTGGGCTGGCTGGGTCTCCTGGGATTAGCTGGATTAGCTGGATTAGCTGGCAAGAAGCACAGAGAAACTGTTCACCACATCAATCGTGATCCTGATGTCGTGGTTCGTTCGGGTAGTGACTATCGTTAGTAAAATCATGAGTTTCAGTCTGGGGCAAGCACCAGTGAGCCAACGGTAGCTATATTTCGATACTCCAATTTTTTAGCGACTCTTTCTTGAGTACGTAATTACTGCTTATACCATTTCACTTTATGGCTGCAACAGATAGTTGGGTTTTGGGTAATAGGTAATCGGTAATGGGAATGAACCGTTTCTTGCCAATTATCAATTATCAATTACCAATTACCAATTACCAGTCTTTCATGTGTAGCAATGTTTTAGTGAATTGGTATTAGCGAGTTTGAGGAAAAACTAACAGCTACCCTGCCCCACAAAGTAACAGCACCTCCCTGATGAATATCTGGGGGTGCTGTTACTATTTATTTCACCACCCGCTAGGGCAGCGTGGCGAAAGTTTTCTACCAGTTCTAAAAACCTCTTTCGCCTATCGCATCTTGCCTCTCGCCCCTTCTTAACGCGTGGGTTATTTCTGCCAAACTGGATTCAGTCTCTATTCGATGCGATCGCACTTTCTTGAACAACTGGGCAACTTTATCTAAATCTTTATCTCCAGGCGAGCGCTCCACACCACTGGATAAATCAATCCCACTTGGTTGCAGCCTACTCAGAGCATCTAAGACATTATCCGGCGTCAAGCCACCGGCGAGGAACCAGGGACAGCTAGGGCGAAATTGCCGCAGAGTGCCCCAGTCTAAGGTTTTGCCCGTGCCACCCAGTAGTTGAGGGTGATAAGCGTCAAGTAGCAGCGTATCCACACAATTGGTGTAAATTACCACCTGATTTAAACACTCTTGTGTCCTCACTCTCAAGGCTTTAAGAATTTCAACCCCCGGTAGAGACTGGCGCAGTTGTTCGCAAAATTCAGGGGATTCCCTGCCATGCAGCTGGACTGCATTCAAATCTGTATCAAAAACAATCTGAGAGATTTCCTCAACACTGGCATCGGCAAACACGCCAATTCGGTCAACCTGCACCCGCAATTGCTCTACCACTGCCTGGATTTGCAAGGGACTCACATAACGGGGAGATGCTTCCACACAAATAAATCCCAGTGCTGTTGCTCCTAATTGTGCGATCGCCTGTCCTTGCTCTGGTTTAGTGATGCCGCAAATTTTCACCCGCATTCAAAGTACCCCCCGTTGTACAACCCCCCCGCAGAAAAGAGGGAAGGCAATTTTATGGCCACAATTCTTAGTTTTCTACAATTTTTAGTTTTGTAACAAGTTAAGGGATAAAAATGTTAATTCTTAAAACAAGTTGACAATTTTAGACCACCAGCTTTTTATGATTCTTTATGTTTGTTTAACAATACAGGAGAAAATCACTTGATTAACTCAATTTTATTAGCCACTGCCCAAGCCACTGTTCCAGCAACCCCTGACTGGACTCCCACGGTAGGGCTGGTGATGCTTTTGTGTAATCTGTTTGCCTTTGTCATTGGTCGCTATGCCATCAGAAACCCTGGTAAAGGTCCAGATTTACCGGGTGCTGGTGCTAAGCCTGACGTTTTGAGAGGTTTTGGCATCCCTGAACTCTTAGCGACAGGAAGCTTTGGTCACATCCTTGGCACTGGTGTCATCTTAGGACTTGCCAACGCAGGAGTCCTTTAGATGTTGTTGGTTGTTAGTTATTTGTATTTTTTAACAAAAAACCAACATCAAATAACAAAGTTGGCAGACAACCTTCCTGCCACCGCCAGAAGGGTTTAGGCTTGCCACCAACTTGAGAGTGAACCTCAATCATTCCTAAGGAAGAAGGGAGAACTGCCTTTTCTCGGTAGTCTGCAATTATCCGATTTGTGTAATTTCCTAACGACAGGAGAAGAGAAATTGATTAATTCGATTTTACTAGCAGCCGTACAGCCGACTGTGGCTGACACCTCTACCTGGAGCTGGAGTGGTTCGCTGGTCATGAATATTTGCGTCCTCCTTGGTATCATCATTGCTCGCATTGCTGTTCAGAACAAGGGAAAAGGTCCCGCACTGCCTTTGTTAGAGCCATTTTTGGGTAAAAACTTTGGCCTCCCTGAATTACTAGCAGGCATCAGCTTCGGTCATATCTTGGGGGTAGGTGCTATTTTGGGGCTGACTAACGCGGGTGTTATCACTTAAAAATACTTCCCCAGAGTAGAGCAACAGTATCCAAGAGACGCCCAGAGAAGGAGACAGCCACCTGATCCGGCTGGGCGTCTTAACTTTGGACGAAACCATCCATCATCTATGCTGGTATTGGGAGGGGTAAAACATCGCAGATAGGGGAAAATCTGATGCAGGGAAGTTGGCGAATTGGCTCTTTATTTGGAATCCCACTGTTTTTAGACCCATCGTGGTTTTTCATATTAGCGTTCGTAACAATTATCAATGCGCTGGATTTGTATCCGACCTTCGGGTCAGTTTTGGCAGGAAGTGCTGGGTTGGGGATGGCACTGTTATTATTTGCCTCAGTCGTCTTACATGAACTGGGTCACAGTTTAACCGCGCGATCGCAGGGCATCAAAGTTAACTCCATTACCCTGTTTATCTTCGGTGGAGTGGCTTCCATTGACCAGGAATCCAAGACTCCTGGAGAAGCGTTTCAAGTTGCGATCGCTGGACCCGCCGTAAGCTTGACTCTATTTGGGCTGTTTTACTTACTGTCTCAAGTGCTGCCAAGCTCTAGTGTGGGACAAGTCTTAACCTTAGACCTTGCCAGAATCAACCTTGTCTTGGCATTATTTAACTTAATTCCAGGTCTCCCGCTGGATGGCGGACAAGTTTTGAAAGCCGCCGTGTGGAAACTGACCGGAAACCGCTTTCAGGGAGTTCGTTGGGCAGCAACAAGCGGTAAAACTTTGGGTGGATCGGCGATCGCACTAGGACTGGTGCTGGTGCTGCTGACGGGTCAGTGGGGTGCGATTTGGCTCACGCTGATTGGTGGGTTTATTTTCCGTAATGCCAGCGCCTACGACCGGCTGACGACTCTGCAAGAAGCCTTACTCCAGCTTGTGGCATCAGACGCCATGACCCATGACTTTCGTGTAGTGGATGCCAATCAGACACTGCGCTCCTTTGCCGACGAGTACATTCTGGCAGACATTCAGACACCGATGCCCTACTATGCCGCCGCTCATGGGCGTTATCGTGGTCTAGTTGCTATTGAGGATTTACATTTTGTAGAGCGCAGCCGCTGGGAAAGCCAGACTCTTGAAAGTATTGTACGCCCCTTATCAGAAATCGCCACAGTTGAGGAGAAGACACCTTTAGTGGAAGTGATTAAAAGCCTGGAAGCTAGTCAGCTCAATCGTCTGACTGTTCTATCTCCAGCAGGAACTGTCGCCGGAGTTGTTGACCGGGGTGACATTGTCCGTGCTGTCGCTACGAAGCTGAAGCTACCGATTACTGAGACTGAAATCAAGCGCATCAAAGCTGAAGGCAGCTATCCTCAGGGATTACAGCTACCCGCGATCGCACAAGCAACCAGTGATTGAGTCAGCACCGGGTTGTTAGCGAATAAAGCTGAAGAAGGACGCTGGGGGCTACTTCTGACTAACCCAAGCTAACTTTGCCTTGGGAAAAAATTTTACGTCATTTGAGGACTGTTTTTGAAAAATTTACCCGGACTTATTGAGTAACTTAGCGCGGGCGAGTAGGAATGGCTAAAAAATCTCACCTAATCCTTCTATAGCTCGACTTTATCCATTCAAGTGACGTAAACCAGATTATTGGAAAATCCATGACTATTGTTGAAGAGAAAACACTGATTACTCAAGCGGAGTATGCAAAAAAAATACGTCCCTTGCTTCCGGCTGAAGCGTTTGCCCCTGATCCCAGTAAGTTAGTTATTTTGTTCATTAATTTGGCAATCTTGATACTTGGCTGGGGGATTGCCTCGCAGCTAGATCGTTGGTCTCTATATCTTTTATGGCTTTATTTACCCTTGGCTGTAGTAATGGGCAATAGTGTGATTGTCTTACTATTTAGCTCCCATAACCTCATGCATGGCAGCGTGATTAGAAACACCTTGCTGATGCGTGTGATTAGCTTGGTAGGGCTGGCAATGTTATGGATGCCACCAACGTTATGGAAAGCCGTTCATAATCGAGAGCATCACAAGAAAACGAATTCCTTAGCTGATCCAGATCGCAATTACTTATACATGCAGCCGGAAACCTGGGGAAAATGGATTCAGAATTTATTCGTGCCGTCTGCGGAGGTCAATCCCATTTTCTTAACAGTAGGGATGGCAACCGCCTGGGGAGTACATACGTTTCGCAATCTGACCTCTGTGCTGTTGTTTAATAATGAATCGGTCGATTATGTTCCTGCCGCCTTTAAAGTGAGTGCGAAAGATCGTCGGACGATCGCAGGTGAATTTTTCATCCTTTTAATGATTCATCTGAGTATCTTACTCTATCTGCAATTTGACCTACTAAAACTCGTACTGAGTTATTTTCTGCCCATTGGCATTGGCTATGCTGGATTAATATTTTATATTTATACCAATCATATGCTGTCCCCGATGACAAGCATTAATGATCCACTCCTCAATAGTCTTTCTATCCGGGTTCCTAAACTATTTGATCAATTGCATCTAAACTTTTCTTACCATACCGAGCATCATATTTTTCCAGGAATAAACTCTGACTATTATCCAATAGTTCAAGACTTATTAAAAACTTACTATCCTGACCGCTTGAACTTACTGGAGGCTGGGGAGGCTTGGTCCTTACTGCGGCAAACTCCTCGGCATTACAAAAATGAAAATACCTTTACAGATTGGTCAGGAGAAAAGTCTGTTACTTCCCCTCTTAGTCATGAGTAATCAGTTTTGTCGATCAGGAACTGCTAGAGAGGGCTGTGCGATAATTTCCTGCCACTCCGCATTAGATAAAGGCTGTGTGACTAGCTCTATGCCAAAACAATGACAAGCTGCCTCTGTTAACGCATCTACTACAGTTTGAATCAGGGCGTCTCCCTCCTTATAAAAAGGGAGTTCTACTATCGGCGGTGCAGGCTCACCAAAAACCTGAGTAAATAATTCTGCCTCGCTTGACAAACGAATTGAACCATGCTGCAAGATTGTCTTGCCCCGTTGTAGTTGGGCGCTACCAATGAATTTATAGCCATCAGCAGAGACTAAATCTGCACCCGTAGCCGTACCAAAACAGCTGGGATTGTGAGTGTACTCTCGCCCTGCTGAACCATAATGCAGCTCGACACCGAGCGATCGCCAACCTTGAATCAAAAACTCACAAATCGATTGATAGGCGTCGAGACGCTTGCCAGTCAGCCCCGATGTGACCACCATATAAGTCAGATCTCCCTGGTGTAGTACGGCTCGTCCCCCCGTGGGACGCCGCACCAGCTGAACCGGCATTCCTTGGCAAGTTATCTGCTGCCAGGAGGCTGGCCAGCGACGTTGATGGTATCCCAGGGAGATTGTTGGCGAAGCCCAAGTGTAAAATCGCAAAACTGGGGGATGCTCTCCGGCTTGGTGCTGCTGTAGTAGCCACTGGTCAATTGCCATCTGAATTTCTCCCGACGTTCGCAGCAACGGAATCAAACGCCAAGATAATTTAGGATTTTGGATTGAGTCGTTTTGATTCATCCCCATCTCCAAAATCGCCTGATTAGGCTTGATGGCTGATGGTCCTCATGAGCTATGCGTTACCAAACTCAGACTGCAATGCGTCGTCGTTGTCATCAGCGATAGTTGCTACCACAGTAATGGCGCGAGAAATTTCCCCAGCGGATAACTCGGCTACGGTTCGCGAGGATACCACCACGACTTGGTTATCGACAATCGCAAAACAAGATTCAAACGTGTCAGACCAGTTCATTTCCAGAAGCTTGCGCATCAACTGTGGCTCATTCTTGGCAGGGAGTTTAAGGACAGAAGACCAAACTGTAAAGGTGTCATCATCGGTAGAACCCGTGAGTTGCACGAACACTTCAACGCTTCCATACTTAAACTTCCACAGGTGACCCTCTTCACTTTGGCTCACCATAGCGGTGTCTTCTTGATCCAGGCTGGAGATAACTGTTTCAATGATCTCTACATGGTTGACGGTAGTACTGTCCTCTATTAACTCATTGGTGACGATGTCTGCCGTTGATAAGCTTTCTGTGGAAACTGTTTCAGAATTTGGCTGTTGGGTAGTCATAGGCGTTGGTTTTTACCCTCCTCTTGGGATTTGCTCAAGACCCAGTATCGCCCGTGGGTGACTTTCTTGGTAGGTGGTGGTTTCGTACTCAATTTTTAGCTTAAATTGCAAAAGCCCTAGGCTAACCCCTCTGAGGTATAGCATCGAGAGTGTGTCACAAGACATTTAAGCGATCGCTCTTAAGGCGTAAGCCGTGATGAGATAGGGTGATGAGGAGATGAGTTGTTAAGAAAATGTTTTTGTTTCTCTCAAAGCTGCTGCCATTATTTCTGTACCCCTTGGGACTAGCTTGCGTGCTGCTGGTTGTGGCTTTAGTAATGTCGTGGAGACGCTCTCGCTGGGTGCCACTGCCGGTGGTTCTAGCGTTGATTGTGTTGTTGTTGGGGAGTAATAGTTGGGTTGCTAACAGCTTGGTAAGATCGCTAGAGTGGCAGCACATCCTAGTAGGAAAATTACCGACAGCAGATGCAATCGTTCTTTTGGGCGGTGCGACGAAATCGGCTTTTCCACCACGACCCGCTGTAGATTTGAGTGAAGAAGGAGATCGCGTCCTCTATGCTGCTCAGTTGTACCGTGAAGGTAAAGCTCCTGTGGTGATTGCTTCGGGAGGTCGCATTGATTGGCGCGGCGGCGGCCTAGCAGAGTCATCAGATATGGCAGATATTCTCGTAAATCTCGGCGTCCCCAACTCTGCCATCCTGCAAGATTCCAAGTCTCTCAACACATACCAAAATGCCGTCAATGTGCGGCAAATTATGCAGGAGCGAGGCATTCGTCGGGTGTTACTAGTAACATCAGCAATGCATATGCCGCGATCGCTCCGGATTTTTCAGCGTCAGGGAATTGAAGCTATACCAGCACCCACTGACTTCCTGATCACACAACAAGAAATCAACGAACCCAGTAGCAGCCCTCAAGCTACTCTGCTGAATCTTGTTCCGGATGCTGACCAATTGCAAAACACCACTCGTGCTTTAAAGGAATACATTGGAACAGTAGTCTACCACCTCCGGGGCTGGCTGTAACAACTTGAGAATTGAGATAGTAAAAGGTAAGCAGCAACTTGCTTAAGCTCTTCCAGACACTAAATTTTGCGTTTATTGTGCTGGCTGCTCCCCTACTCCTTTACTCCCAGTCTGAGGCTCCAGTCATAATGTCAGAACAAGTTCGATACATTGTCCCAGCACCTCCACCGCCAGCTGATATTTTTGCCACCTACCAGCTGGCTCACGAATTTTATAGAGAAGCGCAAGTCCGACAGGAGCATGAGCGCTACTGCGAGTGGTATCGGCAAACAGCAGAAGGCCACCAGCAAGAGTTGCAGAAAATGCAAGGAGACATCAACCTGTTGGGTTGGTTCTGTCGGCGTAAGCATCCCTAGCCGTCTGCCCTTGCAGTGGGGAGTAGTTAGTAGGGAATAGGGGAAGAGTGGTCAGAGAATTTCAAGCTCATCCTCACGGAAGTGAGCTTGAAATTTTTTCTCGAACTTGACTTGCACCGGCAGGTTGGCACTTACGGGTCTGCCTTGCCACTGTGTAACGATTCCGATCACTTCTCCTTCATGCCCTTTGACATCAAAAGGCTCATTGCGGTGAGAAGGATTGTTGTAAACAATGACAGATTTCGTAACGCGAACGCGATCGCCAACTTTCATACAAAATATTCGTGTTTTCTCTCTTCTGCCTGAACTAAGCCGGAACTTGTCCAGGCAACCTTACTATTTTTGCACAGCA
>DATNQP010000232.1:0-3802 GCA_036703965.1 Leptolyngbyaceae cyanobacterium | reverse complement strand
CTTTACCCTCGGCTTCACGTTAGGGTAGCTCCCGTCGAGTCTCTGCACCTTCTGAGAATCTCTTCCCAGCTTGGCTCAGGATTGCCATATCTGTTGCCAGACTTAGGTTTCCCTGAATTTGAGAGCGTTCACTTGATAGATTTCTCCATCAAGGCTCAATTATCTTAAGTCCGTAGCGTCTACCATTCCGCCACGCCCCCCCATTGAGTTGCAGTTAGTTAGGTTACACAAAACCACTGCATTTATCTATTGCACCATTAAATAGGTCTTATATGCAACTAGGACATCAGGGAACTGGCACAAGGTAGAATGGTAAAACTGAGCTGATGCTAAGAATGAGTGCGATCGCTGTTGAACTCAATCGGTGTCAGCTGCTCCTACGGGATGCCGTCTTTCTTGTTATTTGCCCCGATCAGAAACTATGGTTGTTGCACTGCTGTACCTGGCTTTGAGTGGAGTCTACCTTTTGGTAGTTCCTTTCGCCCTTTATCTGTATCTGCAAAAACGGTGGTACATCGCCAGTTCCTTTGAGCGAGGCTTTATGTACTTCCTGGTGTTCTTTTTCTTCCCTGGTTTGTTACTCCTGAGTCCTTTCTTGAACTTTCGCCCCAAGCGGCGTCAGCTTCAAGGGTAAGCCGCGACAGCTAGAGTATTGCTAAATGCGACGAATTGATGCGATCAGTATTACCATTGGTTTCTTTGCCGCTGGTGGAATTATCTATATACTCTTGCAGGTAGCTGGTCTGGATAGCCTCAAGGCAGGTATTTGGAGTCAGGCGTTACTGGTTAGCGGTATAGTCGGCTGGCTGCTAACTTATCTGTTCCGAGTCGGGACAAAAAACATGACCTATAACCAGCAGCTAAAGGACTATGAGGACGCCGTCTTACAAAAGCGCCTCGAAGCAATGACTCCGGAAGAAGTTGCCAAACTGCAAGCCGAAATTGAGCAGGAAGAGCATTCCGAGACGGCAGATCAGTAATAATTGAGCATGGCTGTGCTGTCTACATCCCTGGATTCCTCTATCCGGTCAATCCAAAATCCAAAATCCAAAATCCAAAATCCAAAATCGAATGACCTCGGTTTCAGCTTGCTTCAAATCTCTCCACACTCGCTCCCAGTGTGCCTTGATTCCTTTCATTACCGCTGGTGACCCAGATTTGAAGACGACAGCCGAAGCGCTGCGGGTTATTGACAAATCTGGGGCTGACATGATAGAGCTTGGAGTTCCCTACTCCGACCCTCTAGCAGATGGTCCCACAATTCAGGCTGCTGCTACCAGAGCCTTACAACGGGGTGTACGCTTGGATGATGTCCTAGCGATGGTTAAGGAGGTTGCGCCAGAACTGAAAGCGCCGATTATCCTTTTCACGTACTACAACCCCATTCTCAACCGAGGCATTGAATCATTTTTAAAGCAGATTGCCGATGCGGGGATCAAAGGGTTGGTAGTGCCTGACTTGCCCTTGGAAGAAGCGGAGTTACTATTAAAGCCTGCGGCAGAGACTGGAATTGAGGTCGTTTTGCTTGTTGCGCCTACAACACCGAAGGAACGAATTGAAGCGATCGCTCATCAGTCTCAAGGATTCATTTACCTTGTCAGCGTTACTGGTGTCACAGGGATGAGAAACCAGCTGGAATCACGAGTGCAAGATTTACTTCAGCAGATGCGTAGCCTTACAGATAAGCCTATCGGTGTTGGCTTTGGCATCTCCCAGCCAGAACAAGCGCAACAGGTAAAAAATTGGGGAGCAGATGCGGTAATTGTCGGTAGTGCTTTTGTGAAACGTTTAGCAGATGGCACCCCGGCAGAGGGATTGTTAGCAATTGGCGAGTTTTGCCAACAACTTAAGTCAGCAATTAGCAATTAGTCAACAACTAACACTTCCAAATCTCGCGGGACTGTCACGGCAGCATCCCAATTTTCTCACTCTAACACTCTAATAGGATAGGGACACGATATTATCGTATCCCTACAAGAACCTCTCAAGACTTACGCAAATTGCTCGTTTAAACACTACTTATACAAGTAGGGTGGGCACTGCCCACCCTACTTGTATAGGTTCTGCGTAAGTCCTACTTCTATTAAACCCGAAGGAAAACTGCTTTAGGCAAATCAAAGCGCTTTTGTCGCTTTTATTGAAATGGCTATTGAGTAGATTTCCTTCTCAATAGGAAGCCCTAAATAGCTACATACCACAGTTAGGATTGGGGTTATTTAAACATTGGTAAATGACTCCTCGGACGCTATCCCCGCCAGTAACCAAACGCCTCATTCTGTTGTTTCCACCCTGATTATACATCCCAGTTCTTGCGTTAGTGCCATCCGTAGTTGTTCGGTTACTGCCACCTGTATTAGAAGGCAGCGTGTTATTAACTCCACCCGTGGTAGAGCGCTGATTTATGTTGCTCTCACCCGTAGAAGACGGCTGAGTTGTGCTACCACTTCCATCCATTGTAGGCATTGAAGGCGACTGATTTGTACCGCTTCCATCCATTGGAGGCATCTGATTTGTACCGCTTCCATCCATGTTGGTCGGCAGATTTGTTGGGCGGCTTCCATCAGTATTAGATGGCTCACTTCCTGAACTCTGAGCTAACAAATTTTTGCTGCTTACACTAGAATCGGTACGATAAGCTTGATTATTGAACTGATTAGAGCGAGTAGCGTCGGCATTAGTTACTGCAAAAGCTGGAAAACTCAGGGCAACAGTAGCACTAGCAACTCCCGCAATGCTAACCAGCTTCTTCATTAAATTTTTGTTCGGCAGTGTGCTCATCGGTATCTCCTTGATTTTAAGCTGAAAGAATTTTGTGCTTCTCTGCAATTTCTTTTAGTTCAACAAGATGTTTGGTTTTTTTGAAACTAAAAGCGGTTTAAATGTCCCTAGCCCACACTAACCTTATTGATTTTCTGACTCCTCCACCCAAGGAGTTGTCTAAGGCTAATTTGTTTTGTATCTAAAGACACAGACATATTTTTGAAAACTGCGCTAGCACCATGAAATTTCCCGATACTTGAGCCTAACAACCGCAAAAGACAATGCAAGCAACCGTTGAGGAAGAAGATTCTGGTTTTCGCAACTCTAACGGCACCAGAACTAGAGCAGCTACAACCTTACACGACTGCCCAAGACTACCAGCAGGGGTAAATTGTAATGCAAGAGGACGATCGCTCTTATTGTTAAGGATTGATGCGTTGGACGCGATCGCCTACGGCACCAGCGTTAGCGTAGCTCGGCGTTAGCCTAGCTGATTGCATATCTTCCCTCAGTCTCACCCCATAATAGTTGTAGCTAATGCTTTAGACTGCGATGATAAAAGCACGACCCTGGCAGAGCAAAAGGCAAAAACAGGGAGCAAAGAAAGAATGGGCGAGGCATCAGGTAGTGGTGACAGCGACTATTCAAGATTCAGGGATTTACTGATTCCCGACGCCAAAAATACTTTGCAAAGTGCCGCTTACGCCCACGAACGCGGGGATTTTGAACGCGCTGAAAGACTGCTGGATGCTGTGGAAAGAAAGGTTCAAGAATGTCGAGAACAACTCCAGGAAGACAAACAAGCTAGCCAAAGAGGAGACTAACCCATGATTATCAGCGATAGTTTCACCTTTAGTGTCAACGGCGATGTTTGCGATATTGTTACCCACTCTTACCTGCCTACAGAGCGCTTGAAGTCTTTGTTAGATTTTGTGTTCCGAACCTATGCTCCGATTGCTGCGATCGCACAATCCATTGGTAACAACAGTTACACCTACACCATTGCTCAGTCAGGTGATGCGGTGGATGTACTCAGGTTGCT
>DATNQP010000231.1:0-4108 GCA_036703965.1 Leptolyngbyaceae cyanobacterium | reverse complement strand
TTTACTGCGATCGCCTAAGACCACAATATCCTTAATCCAGTCAAGCTTTGGATCGGCTAGCTGGGCAGGCGTTTGGCTTGTCCAACCTAAAAATTGACTGATTTTACCAGCCAATTGCTGGGCAGATGGATTGTTTAGCTGTGCGATCGCACTTTGCAACTCCTCCAATTCAGGATGCAACGGAGGCTCTAGTTTTTCCAGTTGGCGGCGACGTTGGGTGAAGATGCGATCGCTCAACACAGACAAAGATTCAGTAACACTCACGGAACGCGGCAAAGGTACAAACTGACGCTCTTGAGTATGTATTGGCACCTCAATCGGCTGAGGCAGTAAATAGACACGCAGGTAAGCCAGGAAAATACAAGGTTGTCGCAGGAGGATTTGCTGCAATGTCTCTGTTGTCCAGATGGTTAACCGTGACAAAGCCTCTAATGATTCAGATTCATTCAAGATTTGGCACAGTTCGCACCTGGCCCAGGCTTTAATCCAAACTATCTCGGAACCCAGGCTTGCAAAGGTAGTTTGAGCAGTGGGCAAAAAATTGGGGCGGTACTGACGTTCAGCTGGCATTAGGTTAATTGAGGCATCAGCTGGATAGAGTGCAAATTGCCGTCCTGGATCGAGGAATATCTTAGGTAGGGCTGCAATCATTCGCCCTTCAATTAACGCTTCAACGTCAGGGGCAGGTAGACGCAGAGCCGTATCCAACACAACTGACTCACTCATTCTTAGTTTTCCATTAGGTCGATTACGTCATCTGAGTCAATTACATCAGTCCTACTAGACTCCACTAAAATTTCAGGTTCTTCTTCAATCATGTCTGTAGGAACCTCATAGGATGGGTCACTGAGAATCTCTTTAAGCAGAGGGTTATTAGCTCCTAGAATTTTTTCAGCGCCTTTCTCGGTGATAAAGTTAGATATCTGCTCCTCATCTAACTTATATTCCTTATAGTCCACTTCTCGCTTTTGATGGACAGCCCGGATAGCTATCAGTGGTTTAATTTCATCTTCTTTCAGTTCTACAAATTCTCCTCCTTTTCCTCTTATCAGGGGTTCAAGATAGGTTTTCTCTAAGTAAGAAGTAATTTTTTTGTTCTTGGAACGAACCAAACAACCACGAGTCATACCAAATGTTTCGTAATCATTCAATCTTTTTAATCCTGCTCCTAATGCTCTGCCACCAGCATCCTGAAGCACTGCAACACCGATGCCTACATCTTGCCCGTTCTCTTTACCTATTACTTTGAAGTTGATGTAACTATCTTTGCCTTCTCGTTTCCTTACTTTATCTGTTACTTCTTCAATGGTTACCCTTTCCACAGTTTGACCAATCAAGGTTTGGAACCCAAAGAAAAGAGCATCAGCAATCATAAAATTATCGTCTAAATAATTTCCTAAGTCTTCTTTAAGTTCTGTATTGAAAGCAAATTCAACTGGGTCTGTAGGTGGTTTTGTACCTCCATCCTTAAGCATCTTAGGCAAGGTATCTCTGCACCAAGTCAAAACTTCTCTGACAGTTGCTGATTTCGTCCTACCAATATCCTTAAGTTGACTTTCTGTAAATGGAAAAACTGGATGAGGAGGCACCAATTTTTGAGATTGATAAAATTCTCGTAATCGCAATGTTACTAGCTCAACGACAGAATTTTCATCCATGAACCTTAAATCAATTGGTTCTCCGTAATCGGAAATCTTACGCCAAGATAAACTAGGCATTGATTTGACTTTATCTTTCCATACAGCAGGAATCATTACACTGAGAATGACACCACGTTTAAGATTTTCAAATAACTCTTTAACTAGACCAGCAACAATCTGTGCTCTTGTAAATCCAGCATCACTATATTCTGGATTGTCTAGTTCATCAAAACAAAGGACAAGTGTGTTATATTCACTAATCAAATCTAAAATTTGCAGAACAGCTTCAAAAGATTTTCTTTGAGTTGGCAATCCTAACTCATTAGCTTTAAATTGAGCTATTTCTTCACCTTCTAACCATTTAGCAGCAAAAAGTATCTGCTCATCAGAAAGTGTCCAAAAAATAGCTCTGACAATATCAGGATCGCTGACATCTTTTATCTTGCAAAATGCTCTCGTAAAATTGTTAATCAATTTATTAACTTGTTCTGGAACAATATTTTCAAATTTATTAACTAGCTCTTTAGGAGAAAGGGTCTTAACGCTTGGCTTGTGAACTTTTAAAGCCTGATTAACCATAGCTGTTGCTAGTTCCTGCCATTGCCTTACCTCTTGGCTACCAATATTTCTGAGGCTCTCGCCCAAAATTCGCTGGAATCCTTGCTTAATTTGGTTGATGTCACCATATTTGTTGGCGTAAACAAACAAAGCACCGCTCTGATTCTGTAGATGATGGCGAATGCGACTGATGATATGGCTTTTACCAGTCCCGTATTCCGCCGTTATGACAATAGTAGTTGTCCGATTTTGGTCAATTGCCTGATAAACTGCATTGGAAGCATGAGCATTCAGAGATTCCACATCAGGGAATCCCTGACCCCAAATGTTTTGGTGGCGTACACTAACCTCATTGAAAGGGTTTTGCCGTAAAAGAGCAGACTTTAGGTCTTCAATAGAAGAAATAGGAGAGTTAGTCATTGCAATATGTGTGGGGTAGGGAACTACAAAACGATTTCGGTCAAATACTCAGACGCTTGACGTAGTAGCGTATCCCGCCAAGTTCAGTCTTGATAGAGTCTTCAGCTTTATCAGGCGTGATGTCTGTCATCTCGCCGCCTATTAGTTGGGTAATATCATTGGATTGCATCTCCAGCAGCCATTCATTGAACTGGGAGCGACTGAGCCGATCGCCTATTTCCCGCCGAATTCGATAAATCGGCACTAAATCATCTAGGTTGTAGTCGCGGTTCAGCCTGTCGTAGACATCCAACGCCACTTGCTTAAAGTCGTCGTAAGACGCGATCGCTTTTTCCTTAGTCTTCGCCTGTGCAGCAGGAGTACTGACAGCACCATCCATCTGTGCAATCCACCTGACTAAGGCATTAGCAACCCAAGTCCCAACAATCGTCCCCTCAAACTTAACTTCAGGCTTTTTCAGACTCTCGCCTAGCATCTCCACCCCTTTATCAGAGAGGGAGAGTTTATTTTTGGCGATCGCGATCGCTCCCTCCTGTTGCAACTGGTCAAAGATTCCTTGATAGTCTGCTGCTTTGTTATTCTTCTGTACAACTCGTTTTGTCAGTTGACCTTTCGCTACTTCCGTCTTGGTTGCCCCCATATCCCACAAGGCAAGCAGCAGGCGCGTTTTGGCTTGGTCTTCATTAACACCTGACCCCGTATCTTTGGCTTTATTTTTGTCTGTCATAGTAATACTTTGAGGTAAGTTGGAAGATAGAATTACTGTTTCAAAGACTACTCCCTATAGATATAGTAGCCACACATCTCAAGCAGAATAATAAGGAAAAGCTGTATATAAAAATTCAGTAAATTTACGGAAACCTTCAATTTCCTCCAAATCAGGTTAATATTCCCTTGCTCATAGAAATAGACACGATCCTTAACCCGTTTCAGCGCTTTGGAGTCCATCGGGGACTAAAACGAATTCAGAAGCTATTAGCAGATTTGGGCAATCCCCACCCCTTCAAGCCGCGATGAAATTTTTAGGAATTGACCTCGGTTGGACTTCTGGAGCAAGTGGTTTGTGCTGCCTAGAGTGGTCAGCTGGATACCTGCATTTATTAGATTTAGACCGGCAGCAGTCAACAACGGACATCCTGAATTGGATAGACAAATGGGCATCACCAACAGAACCCGCGATGATTGCGGTAGATGCCCCAACCCTTATCCCCAACCTCACAGGGATGCGCCTACCAGATAAACTCACCCACAAGCACTTTGGTCGCTATCACGCTGGTTGCTACCCAGCCAATCTCGGACGCCCATTTGCTCAACGCACTGTAGAGTTTGGTCTGAGTCTAGAAGCGCGGGGTTTCACTCATGCACCACTAATTACCCCCCAAGCACTAGGTCGCTTCCAAATCGAAGTATTTCCTCACCCTGCGATCGTGCATTTGTTCAGTTTGGAGCGCATCCTTAAATACAAAAAAGGCTCACTTGCTGAGCGTCGA
>DATNQP010000230.1:0-11250 GCA_036703965.1 Leptolyngbyaceae cyanobacterium | reverse complement strand
TTTATTATGCATGAGCGCCATCATGCTGTTTTCCGCTTGCGTATCGTTATAGTCCATGTAGCTGATATCAAGGCCAACATCCTGAACCTGGAGGTTTTCCGCGTCATATCCTCCTAGTTTGCCTAAGTAAAACCAAGAATTGAAAACTTCTTCAACGTATTCCTTTTCCATCGGGGAGGGAATAGTGCTGAACTCCAGCCAAATCCACAAATCGAACGGGTTATACTCGCGGAACTGTATCTGCATTACTGTTAAGGCTTTACTCTTGCAGTGACCATTCTATATTCTTCTACCGGGAAAGAAGTAACTCCCTGTTGATCAGCTGATATTCTGGACAAAATCAAACAAATAGTGAGCCAGCTGTAATTTACTGCAAGGTTCAATCTCCATCTGTCGTCCTTGGGCGTCTAGAAAGATAGCATGATTAGTGTCGCTGCCAAAACCGGCACCCGGTTGATCAATCGGATTAGCAGCGATCGCATCTAATTTCTTCTCTTTCAACTTCTGCAAGGCAGGCGTAACAATATCCCCAGTCTGGGCAGCAAAGCCGATTAAACGTTGATGAGGCTGTTTGCGCCGTCCCAACTCTGCCAAGATATCCGGTACAGGTTCTAGGGGTAAGGACGTAGGAAGTAATTTCTTAGGTAACTTTTCGGCTGTGTACTCAGCTGGCTTCACATCTGCAACTGCCGCTGCCATCACAATCACATCAGCATCAGGAAAACAGTCCAACATTGCCTGCCGCATCTGGGCAGCAGTAACTACCGGAATTGCCCGAATACCTATCGGGACTGCCCAATGTGCCGGTGCATGAACCAGCGTCACCTTTGCCCCCCGATGCATAGCAGCTTGTGCCACAGCCAATCCCATCTTGCCAGTGGAGGGATTGCCGATAAAGCGTACAGGGTCTAGGTGTTCCCTCGTTCCTCCGGTGCTAATTAAAACTCGCTTGCCGACTAAATCTCGTGTACCGCCAGTGTGCAACAGCGATTGGATAGAGGTCAGAATCTCGGTAGGTTCCACCATGCGTCCGGTACCAACGCGATCGCACGCCAATAGTCCCGCTGCTGGACCAACACTATGATATCTGCGATCGCTCAACAACTGTTGCCAGTTTCGTTGCACCGACTGCTGTTCCCACATATCCGTATTCATCGCCGGTGCTAATAGCACAGGGCAACTGGAAGCCAGCACCGTATTCATTAGCAAGTTATCCGCTAAGCCGTGAGCTAGCTTACCCAATGTGTTAGCTGTCAGGGGAGCAATAACCAACACCTCTGCCCATTCCCCTAGCTCAATATGCACAGGGCGAGTGTGAACAGGTTGCCAGAAGACCTGATCTGTATAAGCTGGGTGGCGAGAGAGCGTTGTTACGGTTAGAGGAGTGATAAATTCTTGAGATGCCTGGGTAAGAATGGCTCTAACTTGAACCCCAGCCTTAAATAGAGTGGAAATCAAGTCACAAACCTTATAGGCAGCGATGCCGCCGCCTATACCCATTAAAACTCGTCTGCCCTCCAATTTGAGATTTTGAGTTTCCCCTTTGTCCCCCCCTTGTTCAGGGGAGGTAAGGGGAGATGGGGAAGAGGGGGGGCTGGAGTTTCGATTAACAAATTGCTCGTCAATTTCAGCCATCAGTAGATTGTGACCTGTTAACCCCCCATCTACAATCGTTCACGCTTCATCGTAGCCTTCGAGATCCAGCAAGTAGAGGTAGGGTTCAGCTAACTCTGGACGCTGAAATGCCAGCGCCCGAAGCAAATGCCAATCATCCAGCCCTTCAAAGGCACTGCTGTAATCATCCCGCTCCAGACGTCCAGCCAGCTCTGCAACGTCATCTGCAGTGAGAGCCGAAAGATCACGCCGGGAAATGGTTAAAGTTGCCATCGCTCACGTCTCCCTTGATTAGCATCTGTGTTAAACGCTTTACAGCTCTAACAGCCGCTTTTATATTATCGCCATTCCCTGGCAACTCTTGGTTTTAAAATACGAAGTGTTAAGTAAAGTGATTGTGAGTTTTTCTTGAAATCTTAGGTTTGGGGGTTCCAGGGCAAGAGAGATTAGGGATTAGGCATTACCGAGTAGGAATCTTTTCTCAGTCCCCAGTCCCCAGTTCCCAGTCTCTAGTCCCTAATCCCTCTAAAACTTCCCACTTCTGTGTCATGTATTCACCAAAATAAAATCTCGGATTATTCCTAAAACGTCTGATTGAATCTCATGCCCCATCTCAAATTCTTTATACTGCATCGGTGCCCCCAGGCTCAGTAAATAATCCCGTAGCCTGTGAGCCGCACTTAAGGGCACAACAGTATCTTGTCTACCATGAACAATTAAGACTGGCGGTAAAGGAGGGTCGATATCTTTAGGTGTCCGATGCAAATAGCCGCTCAATGATGCTAAACCTGCCAACGGTAAACTTAACCCGACATCCAGGGTCATTGCTCCACCTTGAGAAAACCCACTCAAAATTGTGGATTCAAGAGGGATGCCAGTCATCTTTTCCAGAGACTTGATCCAGTTGGTCAGCAACTGTTGGCTTTGTGCTAGTCCGTGATAATCTTCCCTTGACAGGTCATACCACATTCTCCCCCCCGGCACCTGAGGGTGAGGAAAAGGAGCATTGGGAAGCAGGAACTGGTAATTGGGCAGGTTCAATAGTGGCACTAGAGATGCCACATCTTGGGCATTGGCACCCCAGCCGTGTAAAGTTACGATTAGCCCAGCGGGTAGCTGACCTTTGGCTGGGGGAATTGAAATAACGTCGAGGGACAGAGCCTTACTCCTGAAGAATGCAACTCACAATCAACGACCTTTGTAAAGCTGTCATTCTACAAGGATAATGTAGCGATCTGCAAATATAGGTCACCAATCTGCAACATTTGTGAAGCTGTCATTCTTAATGATAATGTGGCGATCGCGATCGAGTATAATAGCTCCTTCACTTTTAAGCTTGCTGAGGAGTCGCGTAACCGTAACCCGCGTGGTTCCGATTGCATTGGCAAGGTTCTGATGGGTAAGACGTACACCTAGACGTGTGCCTTCCACCACAGGTTGACCGATTTCTCGTTTCATCAGCAGTAGTAGCTGTTGTAAGCGGTCTTCGACTCTGCGTTGACCCGATATTGCTAGGAGCGCTTCTGTTTGTCGCATCCGGCGTACCATCTGCTGTAAAACCGTCTGAGCTAGACGCTCAGAGGAGTTAATTTCCGTCAGGGAAAACCAGGTGAGATAGACATCCGTTAGGGCTGTCGCGTGGTAGCTCTGTAGCAGGGAAAACCAATGACCAAAGAACGTCGAAGGATCTGCCCACCCCAGCCACACCTCTTCACCATTCTGGCAAAGCGTACTCAGCTGAACTAGACCCTGGCAGACTTGCCAGACACCTTGGGAAACTAGAGGAATCTCTTCACCTCTAGCATAAAAATGCAATCGTCGTCCTTCCTTTAGTTCGTGCTGACTGCTCTCTAAAATTCCTCTGGAAGGTTGGGGCATGAGTTGCAACTCTTTCCGATTCTTTAAAAAGTGGCTTTCAATGTCAGCCTTAGTGTAAACCCCCAAGGTAAAGACTCGGTAATCAACAGATTAAGCGGTTAGCCTTTAGCTGAGAGAAGTTGTGAGTTATTTAAGCGACTTCCAGGAAAATAAATATCCAGGGGCTATAGTAGGGCAACGGAAGCCTTAGCCCCTACAACCCTTATTAGGACGATTTATGATTTGGAAATCCCTAAGCACTAATCCTCTGTAGAAACGGGTTGTAGCACTGTCTGATGCAAGTCTTTTCTAGTTTGGGCATTCAGATATCGTTGCTGTAAAGGCTGCCACGCCTGCCATGCTTGGTAACGCGCTTCGGTTAACTGAGCAGCGAGCGTTGGCAATTGATCTGTAATTTCTGTGTCGAGGGTATCGGTGAGAAATGCTGCCAAAACGAAACTGTCTTGAATCTCGCCCAAAATGCTCTGGATGTCTTTGATATTTTTGAGGTGCTCCTCGTAGGTAGAGCCATAGAAGTCAGTAAATAGCTCCATCTGGTAGCGCACTCGCTTGGCTTGCTTACGCAGGCTATGAACCACATCTCCATGCTCGTTTAAAAGCTTCACCACCTGGTCAGAAGTGAGAGAACCAGGAATATCTATCTCTCCGGCTTCAATTTTTACCCCTACTAGCCAAGCCGGATGGAGCAAAAATTCACTCACTGGCGGCAACAGCAAATCTGGCAGGATATCGTAAATTGAAATTTCAGCAAATTCTCCATAAGTTGGCTGCTTCAGCCAGTCTTTAAAAGCCTGCTTCAGTTTTTGATAGGCATGCGCTTTGAGTGTTGTCTGAACTTGCTCTAGAGTCTTTTGACGCTGCTTTTCTAGAGTTGCTAGAACTTTCTTCAGGGCATCTTGTTCTTGTTTCGGTAGTGCTGGGAGGTACTGATTTTTGAGGGTGTCTTGCAGAACATCTAAATCCCTTAGCTCTCCCAGACGTCGAGCAATTTTGGCAATTTTTTTCTCTTGAGCAGCTTTCGGCAGTGAGAGCGCTGGTGCAAAACCAGTCACCGCTGTACGCAGACGCCGCATGCCGACGCGCATTTGGTGAAGGGCTTCTGGATCTCTGTCTTTGAGAACGTTAGTTTCGTGCTTAATCGTTTTCTGAAAGTGTTTGTCAAGCGCCAGATTTGCCCAATCCCCGAAAGTCTGTGGGTCTGGTATCGTAGTTTTTGTCATTGCAATAGATGCAGGCTTTCAGTAGTTAATCGGAATCAAAAGCCCACATAGATAAACGAGGTTTTGGTTTATGATCTTAACATACCCTTGAAGTAATGTTTGTGATATACATTACTAAGACCAAGGAGGTTGCGTGAGATCCAAAGGTCTGGAAACCCATAAATCATAACGGATTGAACAAGAAGAATACAGGAGTTCAGGAGTTCAGGAGTTCAGGAGAATCCTGAAACAGAGGACTTGCCTGGAGATAGGAGCGGCTGGTCACCTTGGCGGTGACTGTCTTCCCCAAAGCAGTGTCCTCCAAACAGCCAAATCAGTCTTTGTAAGATGCTTTCAACGCGATCGCGATCGCTCATCATTAGCTCTACATCTTCCGCTAAGAGGAGGCGACCCGGTACACACCACCAATATTCCCAGGATGTTTCGGTATCCAACGGAATGATTCGCTTAACAACACCGGGAAGCGCTGACTCTGGTGAATCTGGCAAATTTCCTCAGAAGAGGCACTATTAGCATTAGGAAGCCGCAATTCCAGACTCTGTGCCAGGGGATGTTCGGGGGCGCTCATTATTTCGTCAGGAATGAATGAGTCAAAGTCAATCACAGGTCATCTCCCATCGTCGCCGAGGCAGTAGGTTTCCCCGTTGCAGTAGCATAAAAGGTTGAAAATGGTAACTATGGCTTGCATGGTCTGACATGCAACGATTATCTTTAAAGGATAAGTTTTTATACGCACGAACTACACCAAACGCAATCCTTATCCAACTGTATGACGCCGCGCCAAGACTTGGGAGCAGCATTAGAGTCCACCGGAGCATTTAATACAAGAGACTTTTCCAGTTTGATGCCGAGACCTGGCTGGAATGAAAACCAGCCTTGAGAGGAAAAGCTTTTTGTAGCGGTTGTGACAGCAGGAATTTAGTGAACCTTTCAATTAATAGCCATTGTTCACGGATTCCTTTTACCCAAGTAGTGCAGTGTCAGGGGAGGTGACACAGGCTGAGTCGCCAGGAATGGATTTCTTCTTTTCACAGACATCATGGACACCATGAAGAGTGACTCTAGATAGAGTCGCCGTTACTGTGGCAGGCTTTGAGCGCTCAGCCTCGAAACAATTCACCGATGTTTGATTAGGAAATGACCTGACTTTTGTTGAGGCAGTAGGGAAGCTATACAAGCGCTTTGCAAACGTCTCTGCATTGGCTCTACTTTTTCGACAAAATACTAGTTATTTTTACTATTCAAATCATCATTTGAAATTACCTTTACTTCTTCAGATTTTTCAATTCAGTTAAGACCAAGAGCAATGGATGATTTATTGGTTGTACCAGTCATCTAAGCTTCCCCAGTCAAATCAATGCAACCTTCAAACAGAAGGATTGTGCATTTTATCAATTTCTAAGGAATTATTAGCCAAACCCTGCCACATGAACTTTCTTTTAAGAAATTCATGGAGAGCCTGGAACTGAGCAACAGCAAGGAAAATCAGGCAAGTTTTATGAAAGCGAGTGAATTTTCAAGTGAAGCCGAACTTTTGAGTCGGCATGAAACAGGAGAACGAAATTTTTCTGGTGCCTACTTAATTGGAGCTGACTTAAGTGGAGCTAATCTGAATCGAATCAATTTAAGTGCAGCCCATTTGAACGGAGCAAATTTAACAAAGGCTAAACTCATCAGAGCTAATCTCAGCAGTGCCGACTTGAGAGTTGCCGAACTCAAGAGCGCCCAACTGATTGAGACAACTCTTTCCCGCGCTGACCTCACTAAGGCAGTTCTGAATGAGGCAGATTTGAGTGGAGCCATACTAAGTGGAGCCATTCTATCTGGGGCAGATCTGAAGTTCGCCACCTTGATTGGAACTAGTCTTGTTGGTGCTTTGCTCAAAGGGGCAAAACTAACCAAGGTAAACTTAACTGGGGCAACTTTGAGTCGAGCAATTCTCGTACAAGCTGATTTGAGAAAGGCAACCTTAAATCGAGCAATTCTTAGTGAAGCTGATTTGAGTAGGGCAAACCTGAGTGGAGCAAGTTTGATTCGAGCTTATTTGAATCGGGCGAACTTGCGTGGAGCAAATCTAGAACTCGCTGATTTGAGTGAAGCCGACCTTAAGGGGGCAGATCTCAGTGGTGCTGATCTCAGTGAAGCTGACTTGCGAGGGGCAGATTTGAGGGAGGCGAATCTAAGCAGTGCTAACCTCAATGGAGCTGACTTGCAAGGAGCTAATCTCAGTCAGGCGAACCTGAAGGGACTTCTCCTAAAGAAAGCCAACTTACAGGGGGCAGACCTCAGTAAGGCAAATTTGCAAAAAGCAAACTTGTATAAAGCCAATCTATCCGGTGCCAATCTGCTAGAGGCTAACTTATGTGATGCCAACCTGACTCAAGCAAATCTGCTGCGGGCGGGTTTACTGCTCACCTATTTGACCCGAGCTAACCTAAGTGGTGCTAACCTGAGGGACACTAACTTGATTGGAGCCAATTTGAGTGAAGCCAATTTGAGTGAAGCGTCTTTGGAAGGGGCAGTCATGCCCAACGGGACAACTTATAGCTCTTACTGACACCAATTGTTGATGTGATACCAAATCTGGGTTATGTATCCTCTTTTAACCCTGTTGCCGGAACCCTGTAGAGACGTTGCAGGCAACGTCTCTACAAATTGGGTAAAAGTGAAGGCAGAGCGCTTGTCTAGCTCAGTTTGCCTCCTGATCCATCATGTCGGTTCGGGTCTTTCTTCTGCTTCTTGGTGCTGTCAGATTCCTTTTTAGGTTTTCTGGCTTCTCTACCACCCTTTTCTTTTTCTTTTGCCATGACTATTGCCTACTAGAGGTTCCCTTAATTCTGAACTACTTCAGAAATTTTGAGAGCAATAGAATGTACCGAATGTATTGTGCCAACCTTCACTAACGGGGAAACCAATGCAGCATAGTGGTTTCGCTGTTCAACTGAGGCTTTGTAACTTGGCGTAAATAACGAGCTAAGCGATCGCCACTGTGAGGTGAGAGGATATAATCTTCAACCCCTAACGTTCGCTCCATCCAGGGAAGACCATAGCCAGCGTCAGTACTGAGCGCCAGGATAGGAACACCCTCAAATCCGGGATGACGGCTGAGTTCCTGTGCCCAGGTTTTGCCTTGTGCTTCCGAAACCTCTGCGAGAATCAGCACCAAGTCTATCGTCAGTGGTGAAGATTGACCCGTAACTTCTTCGGGTTTGGACACAAACGTGACTTCAAAGCCGTTGAGAGAAAACCATTCCTCCAGGTTTTTTGGGTCAGTAGGTGGTGTACCAATGGCAACCACACGAGTTACTTTCACTTCATTTTCAAAGCTTTGTGATTCTGGGTAAGTGAGCTTTTTGTCTGACAGGCAAGATTCATCACAAAGGGTGCAATTGGGAACATCGTAAGCATGACCTTCAGATATAGGAATCGGCAGGTTACAGCGAACGCACTCGCCAACAGTGCAACTTCCACCCAGAAACTGACCGAAGCTGTAAACATCCCCTTCTATATAAAGCTCACGGAAATCATGACGCTGCTGAAGCTGCTTCCAAAAATCCTGGAAACTACTGTGATAGCCCCAATACTGATATACCGGCTTGTTAAATAGTAAAGAACCACTCAAGGGGCTGATTACAGACTTGCCTCGGCTTACATAATAGGCAACATAGCTCATTAGCAGTTCAGTCTTGGTGGCTGTACAATTTATTTCTCTACTGACAGGTGCAGGAGGGTGATCTTCGCTCTGGGGTAAGGCTAGCGTTTCCTCTTGTTCTACTACTTTGCTCTGTTCTACTATTTGGGTTTGTCGCAGTAAATCCTCATGAAGAATTACGCGATCGCGCCCTTGTGCTTTTGCCTGATAGAGTGCTTGCTCAGCAGCGGTAATCAGCAGCGCTGAAGAATATTCATCACTAGGAATGATGCTCGCTACTCCCAAACTAACAGTAAGATACGTGCTAATCTGAGAATTCGTCTGGGGAATCTCTAAAGCTTTAACCCTAGAGCGAGTTTCCTCTGCCACCAAAACAGCGTCTTCAGCGTTTGTATTTGGCAGAATGATCACGAATTCTTCACCACCATAACGAGGTACTAAATCCGCAGGACGCTGCACAGTCTGAACAATCGCTTCAGCTATTTGTTGCAAACATTCGTCGCCTGCTTGATGACCATAGGTATCGTTGTAGGCTTTAAAACAGTCAAGATTGCCGAGAATTAGTGACAAGGGCGCTTGCTCCTGCGCCATACGCCCCCACTCTTGGTCAAGATAGGCTTGAAACCGGAGACGGTTTGCTACCTGATTCAGGTTATGTGAGAAAGTTAGGTTCTGCAACTCTTTATCCGCTTCAAGATAATCAGACAATTTTTGGGGTTGCTCCCACCCTCTTTTAAAGAGAGTTCGTTTTGTAAGACTGTTGCTAAGCCAATGCTGTGAACTAACTTGAGTCTCTACAATATTTTCTATGTCTGGCATTTCTTGGTGGCATTGGCTACAAAACCAATAAATCCTTTTGAAAGAGATATGGCGAAGTAACGGTTGTGAACAGCAAGGACATGGATGTTTATTCATCATGATTATTTTCATTGCCCCAGCTCACCAGAGGTAATACCTCTGGTCATTTTTTTTAACCTCTATTTCTATTTTCCATTAATTTTTAAATACAAAAAATATATTTATTCAAATATTTATTAATACTTATTAAGTAGGTTGAGTGCAACGGGAGCATCCCGTTTTTGCTGATGTATTTGGGTAGGGGTGCAATTAATTGCGCCCCTGCAAGAGGAAATGCCAAATTGGGATGCACCCAGTGCAAACTGAGAAGCGCTATAAACTCCAGTACAGTTAAATAATTCTAATGCCGACCGCAAATTTTCCAAGATACTCTTGACGCCAAGTAGCGTCTGCTTTGCGGTTAGTTTGCAATTCCAAAACTCGGATACCTTGGGTAGGAAGTGGGTTTAATAGCTGCTTCAACTGCTCCCAAGACTGAATCAGCTGGTGTTCTACCCCATAGGTGAGACACAACTGAGCGAAGTTAATATCTTGTGGTGTTGCAAAGAATTCTTCAAAAGGCGGGTCAAACTTGGAGATGGGTAACATCTCAAAAATGCCGCCCCCATTGTTGTTAATTAAGACAATGGTTAAATGACCGACAAACTTATTTTTCAGCAAGAAACCATTAGTGTCGTGCAACAATGCTAAGTCGCCGGTGAGCATCACACTGCTCTGATTATGGTGAGCAATGCCTAAAGCTGTTGACAAGGTGCCATCAATGCCGTTAGCGCCCCGATTGAAGAAGGGTCGGACACCAGTGTTGTTGGGTTTCCAAAAGAACTCAACATCTCGCACTGGCATACTATTGGCAATAAATAGTGGTGTCTTCAGTGGCAGGATTTGGGAAAGTAACCAGGCAGCTTTGCCTTCAAATAGCTGGGTTATATTGAGCATTTCCTGGTCAACCGTTGACCTCACCTTGGCTTCAGCATCACACCATTGGTCGAGATAGGCAGAAGGCTTTACCCCCCCTAACCCACCCTTAGTAAGGGGGGGAATAATATCAGTCATTTGTTCTATGGTTGTCCGCAGGTGGATCGTTTTACCGTGGAGGGGGTCGAGGTTGTGGTGGCTGGGGTCAATTACCCAGCGTCGTGGCTGGGAGTTATCTAACCAGCTACGCAATTCCTTACTAATTGGTAATTCCCCGATATGAATCACCATTGATGGTGTCAGTTGTTGCGCCAGTTGCTGGTTACGCAGGATGAGATCGTAGGTGGAAATTAGATAAGGGTTGAGGTCAGCGTAGTTTCTGAGTGGTGAGAGTCCCTCAGCCAGTACAGGCCATTTTAAGGCTTTGGATAATTGAGCGATCGCATCACAATAGTCTTGTGGATTCTGGGGTTGGGCAGGGCCAGCAATGATGATACCTTGCTGACAGTGTTGCCACTCTTGGTAGGGATTGGGGACTGGGGACTGGGGACTGGGAAACTCAAACCCCCCTCTGGGGATTAGGGGCAATGGGGACTGGGGGATATGAGCAAAGAAATCTTCGAGTTGAAATTGGGACTTGAGGGTATCGGTATCGAATTGTGGTAGAGGTGCGAGGGGGTCGCGGAAAGGAATATTGAGATGAACTGAGCCAGGGGTAGGAGAGAGCGATCGCTCCCAGGCATAAACAACAATTTGCCGCAGATAACTCAGCATCCGGATTTCCACGGAAGGTACCGCTAACTCGGCTTGCCAGTTGGGGTAGTTGCCGTATAGCTTGACTTGGTCAATGGTTTGCCCTGAATGACAATCCCGCAGTTCCGGGGGTCGGTCAGCGGTCAAGACCAATAACGGTACTCGACTTTCCCTAGCTTCAATCACTGCTGGGTAGAAGTTAGCACCAGCCGTTCCAGAGGTGCAAACGAGGACAACAGGGCGTCCAGTTGTCCTAGCAATTCCCAAAGCAAAGAAGGCAGCTGAGCGTTCATCCAGAACTGGAATGGCTTCTATCTGGTTTTGTTGGGCAAAGGCAACGGCTAGAGGTGTTGAGCGTGA
>DATNQP010000229.1:0-8692 GCA_036703965.1 Leptolyngbyaceae cyanobacterium | reverse complement strand
TCCCCTTTCACGTTAATTACGCCTAGCTGCTTAGCGCTGTAATATCGCTTTTATTTGCTTTTTTATGAGATAGGTCAAGTATTTCTGATAAGATCTTGTAGAAAGTTTAAGATTCTTTACTAAAATTCCTTGATGAACTTGTTGGTCGTGGGTGCAACTGGCACCTTGGGAAGACAGGTGGTTCGTCGCGCCCTGGACGAAGGCCATCAGGTACGATGTTTGGTACGCAATCCGAGAAAAGCGACCTTTTTAAAAGAATGGGGAGCCGAAATCTTCCAAGGGGACCTCTGTAGCCCTGAAAGTCTGCCGCCTGCCCTTGAAGGCATCACAGCTGTCATTGATGCAGCAACCTCTCGAGCAACCGACTCTCTCACCATCAAACAGGTGGACTGGGACGGCAAAGTCTCGCTAATTCAATCTGCCGCTGCTGCTGGTGTGGAACGGTTTGTCTTCTTCTCAATTCTGGATGCTCAGAATTTTCCTCATGTCCCACTGATGGAAATCAAGCGGTGTACAGAACTTTTCCTCGCCGAATCGGGGCTGAAATACACGATATTGAAGCCCTGTGGCTTTCTGCAAGGACTGATTGGTCAGTATGCAATCCCAATTTTGGATGGGCAAGCGGTTTGGATTACTGGCGATTCCTCTCCCATTGCCTATATGGACACTCAGGACGTTGCCAAATTTGCCGTTCGCGCCCTTGAGGTTCCAGAAACGGAAAATAAGGCGTTTCCTGTTGTCGGGACTCGTGCGTGGGAACCGTATGAAATTATCCGCCTGTGCGAGCGCTTGTCAGGGAAGGACGCTCGAATTGCTAGACTTCCTCTTAACTTCCTACGAGGGATGCGCCGGATTGTACGATTTTTTCAGTGGGGCTGGAATGTCTCTGACCGACTTGCCTTCACTGAGGTACTAGCAACTGGCAAACCCTTGAATGCGCCGATGGACGAAGTCTATGAGGTCTTTGGCCTAGACCCTAAGGAAACTACAACCTTAGAAGCCTACCTGCAAGAGTACTTTAGTCGGATTATGAAGAAGCTAAAGGAAATCGATTTTGAGAAAAGCAAATCCAAAAAGCAGTCTAAGAAAAAAACTCCTTTTAAATCTAAGTCCTAGAAGTGCTTTTGGGCGTAGTAAGAGCGATTAACCTATGTCACGCTAAAATTATCTGATAAGCAAAAATACTGGCTTCCTAGCTCAAGGCGTTTCCCAGAGAAAAGGTAGAGCAGCAATTTGACTACTGCTACTACCGTTGCCATTGCCTGTGACCAGTAGTTAAAAAGTGAACGGTTGTTTGGAGTTGCCAGGGAATCTCCCTGTCTTTTGCTCACGCCGAAGCGCTAATTGTTCCAGATCACTTGACCACAACGCGGACTGGTGAGCGTGCCCAAACTAGGCATCATATATAACGACCTCAAACCCGTGGCTTGTCGTATCGCCACGGAGTTGCAAGACAAACTGAGTGCTTCGGGTTGGGAAGTCTGCATGGCTACCGGCCTCGGAGGAATTTTGGGCTATTCGCGTCCTGACTCTCCCATTTGTCATACACCCCTAGAAAAGCTTGCCCCTCCCGGTTTTGATGAGCAGATGACGTTTGCAATTGTCCTGGGGGGAGATGGTACAGTTTTATCGGCTTTCCGCCAGGTGGCTCCTTATGGTATTCCTTTGCTTGCGGTGAATACGGGTCACATGGGTTTCTTGACGGAGACTTATGTGAACGAACTGCCCTATGCCTTGGAACAGGTAATGGCAGGAGAGTATGAGGTTGAAGAGCGGGCGATGCTGACAATTCAGGTTATTCGGAATGATGACCTTTGGTGGGAAGCGTTGTGTTTGAATGAGATGGTGCTGCACCGAGAGCCATTGACCTGTATGTGCCATTTTGAAATTCAGGTAGGGCGTCACGCGCCGGTGGATATTGCGGCTGATGGCATCATTGTCTCAACTCCGACTGGTTCGACAGCTTATTCCCTCAGTGCTGGGGGACCTGTGGTGACCCCTGGGATACCGGTGCTGCAATTGGTGCCAATCTGTCCCCATTCGTTAGCATCTCGGGCATTGGTCTTTGCGGATAATGAGTTGGTCAAGATTTTTCCAGCGACTCCGAATCAGCTGATATTGGTGGTTGATGGCAATGCTGGGTGCTATGTGTTGCCAGAGGATCAGGTGCGAATCGAGCGATCGCATTACTCAGCACGATTTATCCGCTTGCAAGCACCAGAGTTTTTCCGAATTTTGCGAGAAAAATTGGGTTGGGGCTTGCCTCACATCGCCAAACCGACCTCTGTTGAGTTGCCATGAATTCTCCTTTGGATTCAGCGATTGCCCTAGGCTCCCCAATCTAGCTAAAATGCCTGGATGCCTAAACAACTTATCTAGAAAATAGGGTTCAGGGGTCAGGGGAAATAGATTCTTATTGTTTGTTGTGTGCGATCGCGCATGAGGTCTGACTTGACAGCAAAACTGGGCTGGTCTCTGGAGCAACGAAATCCTAACGTTATTCAATCTCTAATGCCGCTCTACGGGTGGCTGTATCGCTACTATTTTCGGGTTCAAACGAGTGGCTGGCACCATATTCCGCCTCATGACCAAGTACTGCTCGTCGGTTCCCATAATGGAGGGCTAGCCACCCCTGATATGGTCATGATGATGTATGACTGGTTTCGACGATTTGGCCCTGAGCGATCCGTCTATGGTCTGCTGCATCCGACTATCTGGAAAAAGTTTCCGATAGTGGCACACCTCGCGGCTCAGGTTGGTGCCGTGATGGCTCATCCTAAAATGGCGATCGCAGCCTTGCGTCGAGGCGCAAGCGTTCTCGTCTACCCCGGTGGAGCTAAAGACGTTTTTCGACCCTATTCCTTGCGTCACAAAATCTGCCTAGATGGCAATCGATCCTTTATCAAGCTGGCACTAGAGTACAACGTCCCTATAGTTCCCCTGATTTCCTACGGTGCTCACGATACACTGATCATCTTGGCTGACTACTATCCACAAGTGCGGCAACTCCACGAATGGGGAATGCCCTGGCTCTTGGATATTGATCCAGAAGTTTTTCCCATTTATCTGGGATTACCTTGGGGACTAGCGATCGGTCCTCTTCCCAATATTCCGTTGCCTGTGACAATCCACACACGGGTCTGCCCACCCATTATTTTTGAACGTTACGGTCGAGAAGCCGCCCATAATCGCGATTATGTTGATACCTGCTACAACATTGTCAGCGCTCAGATGCAGCAAGAGTTAGACGGTTTAGTTCAAGCTGTAGAACAGCACAACAGCTTACGCTGTTGATCAGAAAAAGCCTTCAGTTGACTCCGATTGAAACCAACAATCTGATAATAGAGATATCTACATCAGGACTTACGCAATATCCACCAATTAGCCCCCCCCGCCCCCCAAATCTGGGGGGAGTTAGATCTTGTTCCCGCCAAAGTTGGGGGGTTAGGGGGGTGAGTGCGTAAGTCCTGTACATGCTAGATTTAGCCTCGTTGACTTGAGAAATAGCGACAATCGTCAGATGAATATTGAAACTCAAGATAGGAAAGCGGCAAAGACAATGCTGAGGGAGGCACTCGCTACCTACGGGGGTGACACAAAGCATGAGGCTGTAACCGTAGCCATGGAGAAGCTTGTGCATCTAAACCCAACAGCAGCACCCGTCCGTAGTGAAGCGCTAATGGATGGGCAATGGCTATTGATTAGTGCCCCAAACTTTCCCAATGGAGAACGACGAGCTGACGGAAAGTATGTTTACACGCTCGGTCGGCTTGCCTTTAATATGTTTCAACCCACTAACTTGAAGATTGCGATCGATCGGGTACTGCAACCTGTAGTTCCTATCGGTAAAGGTCAACAACGGACTCACGACATTATTGTTGAATTCACTACCGTAGTAGACGAGAATACTCCTACGCTACAAGGTATCGTTCACAACTTCGGAGTTTGCGAACCTGCTAATGACAACATCCTGCAAGTGCAGTTCACAGGGGGAGCTTTGGGACCGAAGACTCAAAATGAGATGGAAGCGTGGAAAGCGGTATTTGGCGATCAGTCCAAACCTTCAAGAAGAAGTCTAAAGGAAAGACTGATGACCAGTATTTTGAGGATGATGTTCGGGATTGTTCCACCACAAGAAATGGATCGTCAAACAGGGCGAGTTTCCTTCAAAATGCAGAGGTCTCCTAAGGGTAAACTTGAACTGCTTTATCTCGATGAAGAATTGCGCATTACACGAGGAGAGCGGGGCACGGTTCTGGTATGCGAGCGGCTGATTGCCTAGGTTTTCATCAGTCGCTTCTGAATGTAGCGACGATATCCTCTAGGTTTGGGATTCGCGATGCGTCTGGGGAATTCTGGTTTCGGGAATGTTGTCTAGTCCCCAATCAATCATTGCCTTGAGTACTGGAAGCAGACTCTGCCCTTGCTCGGTCAACTGATAATTCATCCGACGGGAATGGTTACTGTAGGGCTGCTTTTTAACTAAGCCAAGCTGCTCCAGTAACTTGAGGCGGCTTGTCAGAATATTCGTTGAAATCTCCTCCGGTGACTCCAAAAACTCCTCAAACCGCTGCTTTCCGAAAAACAGCATGTCCCGAATAATTAGCAGCGTCCAGCGATCGCCAATCAAATCCAACGTACAGGCAATCGGGCAGTGCGATCGTCGTTCTAGTGTCATTTCCACAAACAGTCCCAACTATTACTTGCATTTTACAAGCCATCTTGGTATCCTCACTTTTAAATTGCAAGTTAAAAGTTAAAGGCTTAATCATGAATATACCTACACTCGAACCCAGAACCGGACAGCACTTTGCCGTCGTTGACCTCGGCTCGTTGTCGGCATTGGATCAATTCAGCTTTGAACTACCGACAGTCAACGTCAAGGTTGCGGGCAAGCTGTTTTTGAAGCAACTGTTGAATCTCTCCAGTGCCGAAATTTCCATCAACAAGCTGGCACCAGGAAAGTCATTACCGTTTTACCACAAGCACCGCCTGAATGAGGAGATTTACCTTTTCATCAAAGGGAACGGAGAGTTTCAGGTAGACGATAGTGTATTTCCCGTGAGCGAGGGAACAGTGGTGCGGGTGGATTGCAACGGTCAACGCTGCTGGCGAAACACATCAGAGGAAGACCTGTACTATATCGTGATTCAGGCACGGGCAGGTTCCTATGACGGAGAGACAAGCGAAGACGGTGTTGGTGTTGAAAAACGGGTTAGCTGGGTTGGTAAGGAGCGAATTTAGCAATCTCTAGGACACGGTATGCAAGCGGCATTGCCAGAGGCGATAAAGGTTTTCCAGCACAGAGCCACTAATATCGTAGTGCGATCGCCTTTGCCAGGAAACCCCCCGCGATCGCACTCATCCAGAGCTTTTCTACAAGCCGGTTCCGTTATATTGGAATGCATTATCCCAAACCCAATCGAGCACAACCTTAGCATCTTCCAGTGGAAGAACATGGCAATATCCCTGGTCATCATAGGACAGCAAGGGCACTTCAGGCGCATCGACAGCTTCTTTAACATTCTTGCTCACCTTTCCCCGGATATCTTGCAGATTGTCCAAGGGACCGTGAATATCAAAATTAATTTTGGTGCCTAATTTCTCCTCCATCCAAGTCTCAATCCTAGAGTCTAGCTGTTCGGGATTGAGTGGTTTTGTACTAGTCAGGAGATGATAATAGACCAGAATAATTTCCTTACATTCTTCTTCCTCAGCGATATCAATAAGCATCTGAAAGACACTGGCGTTATTGGCTAAGTTCTTGAAGAAGAGTGTATCAGTTATATCTTTCTGGAATTTGATTTTCTTGCTTTTGTAATTGCTGTATTGTTTGAAGGCAAATCCACCCAATGCCATTGCCAATGATAGAGTCGCTACTAAAATGGGCATTACATTCCGCAGCTTATCCTGTTCGACCTTCAATGAGTTCACCAGGGATGGTGCATTGAACACCAGCAAAATTGCAGCAACGAGCAATAAAATATTAGGTAATGCTTTCAGAATTAACGGAATCGCGGCTCCAATGGCAGGGATGCCAAACAGCAGCCGATCCTTCCAGGTCATACTGGTTTCAATATTGGGGAACAGTAGGTCAACATCGTGTTTTGGGATGTTCTTGTAAAAGTAGACATACATTTTACCGGGAGTAAATTTCAGTTCCTCTGATTTGGCATTCTTGGATTTTTTAGCACGAAAGTATCCAGCTCCTTTAAACTTAATCAGTAAAACAATTCTTTCAAAAATATCAATTTCCTTTTCTTCTTGCCAAAAAAATAATTTCTTAACTTTAATTGTCTTATCACTATCGCCCCGGTAATAATAGAGAACCTGGCTAAAATCATTAAAATCAACCTTAGTTCTGAGGTTAATTAGAGACTTTTCGCCCAAAGCGTGTTGCACGATCGATTCTGGCAACGGAATATAGTTGGCTCTTTCTAAAATATGCTTGAATGCATCAACCACTTTCGCTTCCATCTCGTCGTACTGGTCGAGACTCGGTTCGTTCAGGGGTTGAACGTCTGCATTGGGGTTGAATACCACATAGTTATCTTTGATGATTTCTAATGTTTTATGGAAGCGAAAGTGGTAGAAAGCAGATAGAATTTGGCAGAAATGTTTAAATGTTTCAGCATCAGCGGCATCTAACTGACCATCTTTGAGGCAAAGCTCGATGATATCGGTACGACGGTAGGGTATATACGCTTCTCGATTTTCGGAAACTGCCATGAGCTAAAATCAATCAAAATCCAACTGGTAGGTTTACTAAGAGCGTGTTTCAAAAGTACTATTGTCATTCCGTAGGGGCGATCGCCCGTTAGCCATACCCTCAGCTATCTATTATCTAATATCTAATAATAATTCTTGACCCTGGTGCGATCGCTTTTTAACTAGGTTTCGCAGAAGAGGAGCGATCGCTCTCATTCCATCATGTCATTCGTCGCAGGTTCACCCGGATAGAAGCGATCGCATAGCGTGCCGCAGGCGATCGCGTTTTGATTAGGTTTTGGAAAAGAGGAGCGACTGCCTCCGGCACCAGCGTTAGCGTAGCTCGGCGTTAGCCTAGCTGATCGCACTATCCCAAAATAGCTTGCTCCATTCACCCTTGGTTGTCATGTGGGTTTCATTAACTCGCCACTAGACTCGAAGTCTCTCCATTAAGATTTTGCATACATCAGGATTAAGAAGCTGTGTCAATAGCTCAAGAGTGTAAAACCACAAACAAACTCAGGGTAGAAGAGTAGAAAAGCTCTAGTAGAGTACGCTGTTAGAGAGATATCACAGATAACTTACATCTTTAGCTAAAAAGCACATCAACTTAAGGTATATCTATGTCCTTGAAATTAAATGTTCCAACCCTTGCCGATTCCAAAGAGGCACAAAAGCTTACTGATGCTATCGCGACAGTTGATCCAACTGCTAAAGTACACGTAGATATAGAATCCAAAACAGTCACAATAGACGCACCTGACTCTGGAGAACCCGTCGCGTCTGAAGAGTCAATTAAACAAGCCATTACTGCCACTGGACATTCGATTAAAGAATAACTTTTCTAGTTAGGCTTATTGGCGTCTGCGATAGTAAATAACGTTACACACGACCAATTTTGCCTAACAAGTCTAAAGATTCTAAGGCTGCTGCGATCGCACCCCGGATCACTCTGCTGTTTAAGTGCACCTAAACCATTGCTGTTAACAAGACTTCTAGCCCCAATTGAGGGCGATCAATTTACTATTGGCGTGAGTTCAGCGCAGGTCAATAATGTCTCACTTATCCCATGCAGGGCGGTTGGAATCCGTATCCTCTAACGCTTTAGAATCTTTTGACAACTTTCTAAAAACTTCGACCAATTGCAAGTAGGCTAAGCTACCAAGCACCAAAATCGCGATTTTTCCAATGACCCAATAGGGTTTTACAAGCTTCCAAAGAACTGTGGGTGTTGTCCTGCTCATCTATTGTTAAGCCCAAATTTTTACTCTAAGCAAGCTAACTCAGAAGGCAATTGCCTGCCCTCAATCTCACTTAGCGAGACACGAGCAACTAGATCAAAAAATAATCTCCGGTAAGTCAGTCGATTTACTGTATTTTTGAGTAAGAGGTATAGTTGCATAGATTTCAAGAAAAATCAAGCATTAACCCTATAAAATAATCAACTTTTGGGGGATTCTATATCTTGAATCGCGTCATTAATGAAGTGAAAGGCTGTCTGCCACTGGTGAACTTCACCGTTCGGTGAAGTATTTGTTCTACAGCGATGCAGCTACACCAGAGGAAGAAAATATGTCGTGGATGGAATTGAGCCTCGATACAACGCACGAGGCGGTTGATTGGGTCTGTACGCTGCTTGCCGAGATGAACGATATTGGCGATGTTCGTATCGCAGAATATATCGAACCGAACCTACCCCACCTACGCGATCGGGATATAGCACAACCCGACTGGACGTTCACGATTCGCTTCTATTTACACCACGATGCACATTCGAGGGAACGTGCGGAAAAAATCGTTAATCTGCTCTCGCCCCTGCACCGTACAGGACTAGCGACTGCGCTTCAAATGACTGTGGTTGAGGAGAAACCCATACATGCAGAAGGACTCACCCCCCCCGTTCATCGGATCGGGCAGCGGTTCGTTATGCTCACTCCCGATGCACTTTATCCATCTGAAGCAGCAGACGAAATAACCTTAAGAC
>DATNQP010000228.1:0-4900 GCA_036703965.1 Leptolyngbyaceae cyanobacterium | reverse complement strand
GTCATCAATTAAATCTAGAATACTGTCAGAACAACCCTTTCACGGCTATAAAGCCCAAATGAGTCTGAGAGCCAGAATTCACCACTGGTACGGGATGTGCAACTAATTGATGACACGCCCTAGGACAAGAGTTCAACAAGCCCTACCCGACTGAAAATTATTCCCACTCTATAGTGCCAGGGGGCTTAGAGGTAATGTCGTAGACCACCCGATTCACTCCCTTGACTTCGTTGACAATCCGGTTCGAGATGGTTTCCAACAAGTCGTAGGGCACCCGTGACCAGTCAGCCGTCATGCCATCCTCACTATTAATGAGGCGCAAGACGATGGGGTAAGCATAGGTACGTTGGTCACCCATAACGCCCACACTCCGCACTGGCAGCAACACGGCAAACGCTTGCCAAAAGTCATGGTACATCCCTTGGCGATTAATTTCCTGGCGGACAATCAAATCCGCGTCGCGCAAAATATTAAGCCGTTCTGCTGTCACTTCACCAATGATGCGAATCGCTAGTCCTGGTCCTGGGAAGGGATGCCGTCGTACAATTTCCTCTGGCAAGCCAATGGAGCGACCGACTTTGCGGACTTCGTCTTTAAAGAGTTTGCGCAGCGGTTCAACGAGCTTGAAGCGCAAGTCTTTCGGTAAGCCACCGACATTGTGATGGCTCTTGATTTTCACCGCTACTCGCTCACCCGTTTTGGGATCGACGTTGGTGTCAGCTGACTCAATTACATCAGGATAGAGAGTGCCTTGAGCCAGATAATCAAAGGGTCCGAGGCGTCGGGATTCTTCTTCAAAGACGCTAATGAATTCGTGACCAATGCGACGGCGCTTTTCTTCGGGGTCAGTAATACCGGCTATTTGGGCAAGGAAGCGATCGCGTGCATTGACATACTCCACCGGAATGTGAAATTGTTCATGAAATAGCTTCACCAACCGCTCTGGCTCCTCTTTTCGCATGAAGCCTTGGTCAATAAACATACAAGTCAGCTGGTTACCAATTGCTTTGTGGAGCAAGAAGGCAAGCGTGGAAGAATCGACACCACCCGATAGTGCCAGGAGCACCCGTTTATCCCCTACTCTGGCGCGAACTTCTCGAATCGCGTCCTCGACAAAAGCAGCGGTTGTCCAGGTGGGTTCACACTCACAGATGTGGTAAACAAAGTTGCGGATGAGGGCAAGTCCCCCGATAGAATGGACAACTTCGGGATGGAACTGAACGCCGTAGAGTTTCTTCTCGTGGTGCGCGATCGCGGCACAGGGGGTATTCTCGGTATGTGCTAGGATTTCAAACCCTTCTGGCAACACCTCACAAGAGTCCCCGTGACTCATCCACATGGTAGACCCGTCTTCCACATTCGTCAGCAAGTCGGTGGGGTCATCAATGAGGAGGGATGCTTTGCCATACTCAGCCCGTTTCGCCCGCGTCACTTCCCCACCCAGCTGTTGCACCATCAACTGCATGCCATAGCAAACCCCTAACACCGGTATACCCAGATTCCAAATCTCTGGGTCAGATAGGGGGGCACCAGCGTCATACACAGAACTGGGTCCCCCGGAGAGGATAATTCCCTTAGGATTCAGCTGCCGCAGTTGTTCGGGAGTGGTGCGATAGGAAAGAACCTCCGAATAAACTTGAGTTTCGCGGATGCGACGAGCAATTAGCTCCGAGTATTGAGAGCCAAAGTCCAGGATGACGATCATCTGGCGATTCAACTGCTCTTGTAGAGACGTTGCCGGTAACGTCTCTAAATTGTGAGATGCTTGTTCTGTCTGTAGTGTCACTGATATGTCCGTCATTCAATCGTGTGAGTCTGCAAATATCTCGCTGCCAAAGATATGCTTTCTCAAGCAGCGAGTATTTATTGCCACAAAGAGATAGAGATATAGAGAAACCCTATAGTTTCTATAGTTTAAGCCTGTGGAGATTCCTACAAAGTTAGCATAATTGTGATAATAACGCGGCACCCGTTTCGCTGGTGACGATGATTTGGCGATCGCGGTCAAACAGCACTGATCCAACGCGAACATCTGCAAGAGAGTGCTTGCGGATATAGTCTTGGGAGCGAGCATCAATAGTAGACGCGATCGCGCTGTAAACTGGCTTCACCCAGTTGCCACCATCAATAGCGTCTAATTTACGGAGATACTGTAGCGCGGCTTCAGCCGTTATACTGGCAAAAACCTTTTGTAACACTGGCGTTGGTAAACCAAGCTGAGCGCAGTGAGCTGTCAGAATTTCCAGGCGTCCATCAGCGAGGTGGTGGTGAGTATGAAAAATTCCGCCTGCTAGTTTGATTAGCTTCCCGTGATAGCCAAACAACAAAATGGCTGGAACTTTCTGCACCCCCGCCGCCACCAACAACGGTCCCAGCCAATTGGCAGTCTTAATCAGCTGTTCTGGATTAATACCCAACTTTTGCGCCAAATCTAAGCCATTTTCCCCCACACAAAACACCAAACACTCAAAACAGCGGGCTTTGTGTTGTAGTTCCTCGCGGTAAGCGTCCAACTGACCAGGGGCGCTCAGGGGTTGGGAAATGCCGGTCGTGCCCAGTAGAGAGAGTCCTTCTACAACACCGAAGGCAGAATTTGAAGTTCGTTCTGCCAGCTGACGCCCTTCTGGGAGGATAATCGTCACCTGAATTTTTTCGCCCGGTTCTAGCTGACGCCTCAGATTTTCTTGCAACAGCCGTTCGGCATAACTGTAGATTGCCGCCTTACCATCCAGATTCAGTTGCCGTCCAATTCCCTCACCACCCAGTAATCGTACCGGTTCCTTTTGCTCCAATTGCCCCCATTCCACTAATGCCCATATCGGGGTATTTCGGGTGAGGTCGAGGTTATCACCAGGATTACTGCGAGTAACAGCTAGCGCCATGCCTTCTCGAATACCTGCAACTTGCTCGATAGGAATTTTTACAGTTTCAGGAGGTTCAATTAAGTCTACTGGCACAGTAGCAATTGGTTGCGGTTGGCGTAACCAATGCACAGCCCCAACTGCTGCCGCACAAGCAAACACGGGTAACGTATATCCAGAGAGAGACTTAGAGGTCATCATGGCACCAAGAAAATAGCAAGATAAGCTACCCCAACCCTGAACGGATGTGGCATCAATACGTTTATAACGGTTCTTGTTTGGCTGGAGTACACATCAGCTAACAACAAGAGGGTCAGCCATTTGGCTTAGACTTTTCAGCCAACTTGCTGATGATTACATCCCCAGGTACAAGAGATTCTAGCTATTAAGTATTAATGCTAACAAGAAACTCTTTCTCAGCCTCTACTACCTTTGTCTGGAACCGAGAAAATGACGGCTCAATTATCCTTAGAAAAAGCATCTACTAAGCTAAATGTGAGGTTATCCCTTTCTAGGGTACTTACATCAAGAGCATTACAGTATCAGGATGTAGCACCTGAATATCTTCTTGACTTACTTGAGGAATCCACTGAAGTTTATACAATGTTGGCTCCAACGCTTTCTTGCCATCTACGAAACCTTGCTAGAAAAGAAATTGAGTTTTTCCTTCAGCTCTATCAAAACTGTCTTAAAAACTCCTTTCCTCAACAAACTCCACAGCTACCCGAGACACTCCTTCGGCAACTATCTCAATGTAGACTAAATAAGTCATAAAATTAAAAAAATCTAAAGTTATTTAGCTTCTCGCCTATCTTCACATCTGAAGTTCGTACTCTTTGTACTCTAGGTGTAAGTTCAGTACTCAAGCCCAAATCGAAGCAGCACGGCTCAAATCGCTGTGGGCTTAGCTGATTGGCGCTTCACTTTATAAATAAACTCTTACCTCGACTTTATCCATTCAGGCAGCGTAGCCCAGGGTATCAACCAATCGTTCAAGCATGGCACGAAGGATTTTCATCATCTGGGTCAATGACTCCGACATGAGCAAAGATTGCTGATGAGTGGTACACCCAGTCTTAATGGTTTTTGGGTCGGTTGAGGAGGCGCTGCTCAATCTCAAAAGTTGAGCCAGTCTCCTGTTTGCTGTTGAGCGTGGCGTGGAGTGCGATCGCAGTTGCTTGGTGCTGACTTTATGGAAAGCGATCGCCTCATTCCTGAGGGTGATGTTCATCTAACCAGGTAACTAAATCCGTTACTGCCTCAAAATCCAACAGCACCTCGCTCAACTCCTCCAACTGAGGAATAGATAATCCTTGAATCCGTTCTTGCAACTGCTGGTCAACTTCACCAAACCGACGATTCAGCAGACGCAAAATCAACGTCACCTCTCCTTGTTGCAGCCCTTGTTGCAGTCCCTGTTGCAGCCCTTTTTGAAGAATATCTTGATAAACTACTGATTCACGCATTACTTCCTCTCTGAATAGTTGGCGAATTAAATCTATGTCAAATCGCAAACCCGCCAGCACCTCAGCACAAGCTGCAAGGTTCCCCCGTTGACGTGGTTCTTCGATTCTATCGATCTGGGCAGCGACTTGCTCTAGTAAGGTCTTGGGAGAATCACTGCCAGCCAAAGTCGCCAGAGGTAATAGAGCGGGGTTGGCTAGCAGTGGAGTTGGATCTTGCTCCCACAGACGAATCACTCGATAGTGATGGCTGGTATTGGTGTCTGCAAACTGCTCAGTAAATACGGCGTCTACAGTGGTAGATTTCAGAAAAATTACGACTTGCTCAATAGGACACCAATACTGCCGCTTGAGTCTCACCCAATAGTCCAGCATTCGGAATGGCAGTGGAGGGGTAGAGGGGGGTAGGGTTTGAAATTCCAGGTGCAGAATTTGGTGACGCGTTTGCAGCAACGTCAGGGAATCAGCGCGAATTGGTTCTACACTCAGTTCAGTTTTGAGAACCTGGATATCAGTAATTTCCTCTGCAAGAAGCCAACGGGCAAACTCAGTGGGATATTCCTCAGCGAGATATTT
>DATNQP010000227.1:0-3706 GCA_036703965.1 Leptolyngbyaceae cyanobacterium | reverse complement strand
CTCTACGAGTTTTGTTGTTTCGGAAGCAGTAGAATAGCGGCGGTAAAAAGTAGGGATAAGCTAACCAAGCGAGGCAATTAATGACACTGGATTTGCCGCGATTTTACCAGGCATGTAACCCTAGCCCCCTAGTTGTGGGGAATAGCGAGGAGCGGAAGTACTACATTGATTTCTCCTCTGTGCGGGCTGGCAATATTATCAAGGAGTTGGGGCGAACCATCACCCGCCTCTCACCAGATAAGCCGACTTGCCAGTTGTTTACCGGACATATCGGCTGCGGCAAGTCTACAGAATTGCAGCGCCTCAAGGCTGAGTTAGAGCAGCAGGGGTTTCATGTGGTTTATTTCGAGTCCAGCCAAGTCTTGGAAATGGCAGACGTTGATGTGACGGATATTTTGTTGGCGATCGCAAAGTCAGTGACCCAAAGCCTGGAAGCCATTCAAATCAAGCTCAAACCCGGATACTTTGCCAATCTATTTACTGATATCGCCGACTTATTGCAAACACCTGTAGAGCTGTCAGGAGAGTTGTCTGTGGGCATTGCCAAGATTGCTGCCAAGGCTAAAGATAGCCCTAAGCTTCGCTCTCAATTAAGACAATATCTAGAGCCGCGCACGAATGGAATTTTAGAAGCGATTAACAAGGAAATCTTTGCGCCTGCCACGGAAAGACTCAAGCAGCAAGGCAAAAAAGGACTGGTCGTGATTATCGATAATCTCGATCGATTGGATAACTCAGTAAAGCCTACAGGGCAAATCCAGCCAGAGTATCTATTTGTAGAACGCGGCGAACAGTTGAACCAGCTGAATTGCCATGTGGTCTATACGATTCCCTTGCTGTTGGTTTTTTCAAATGCTTTGGGAAGGCTGACAAATCGATTTGGAGTAGACCCCAAGGTGTTGCCGATGGTGCCTGTGCAAGTGCGCGAAGGTAGTGAATGCAAAGAGGGGATGGCGCTATTACAACAGATGGTGCTGGCGAGAGCCTTTCCTGATGTCAATCCGGTTCATCGGATCGATTTAATACCAGAGATTTTTGATAGTCTTGAGACTTTAGAGCGACTGTGCAGAGCCAGTGGGGGTCATGTGCGGAACTTGCTGGTGCTGTTATCGCGTTGTCTCCAAAGAGACGATCCACCTCTGTCGCGGGATTGTATAGAGGGTGTGATACGGCAACGCTGTAATGAGCTAACATTGGCAATCACCGAAGATGAATGGGAGTTGCTGCGTCAAGTGGCGCAACAGAAAAGCTTGAGAGGAGAGGAACGATGCCAAACTCTGGTACGCAATATGTTTGTATTTGAATACCGAGACTCTGAGGGGTCTTGGTTTGATATCAATCCGATTTTGAGAGACGCCAAAGAATTTCAGTCATGACTGACTCGCATCAACCGGAAGATATTGCTGCTTATAACGAGAGTTCCCTGAAGGCTCTGGTGCGGGCAATTAGGCTTTCTCAGGGGCAATTTCGGCTGATTTTGGTGCGTTGTAATTATGCAGCTTTACGCGATCGCATGGCGCAACGACTGCGGGAGCTATCCCCTATCCCGATTCGAGAGCTAGTCTTGCCTGAGTCTGTCAAGACGCTCTACACCACTATCCAGGCGGAATTGGGAGATGAGGTTCCACAAGCCTTAATGGTATTTGGTCTGGAGTCAGTCAGCGACCTCAGCGCTGTTCTAACTTCTAGCAACCATGTGCGGGAGGAGTTTCGCAACAATTTCCCCCTGCCACTGCTGTTGTGGGTTAATGATGAAGTGCTGCAAAAGCTGATTCAGTTAGCGCCAGATTTTGAGAGTTGGGCAACGACAACTGATTTTGCGATCGCAATAGAGGAACTAATGGATAGTCTGCACAAAAATGCAGATTATGCCTTCACCAGAATCTTAGGTGCGGGTGCTGGTAGGTTTCTCGACAATGCTGTCCTCAATATAGCGGTTGATTCGCGTTATCGCTCAGAACTAACGTCAGCTTTGAGGGATTTACGAAGTCGTGTACAAGAATTAGATCCAGAACTAGAAGCTAATCTCCAATTTCTTCTAGGAAGAGATGCTCAGGCAAACGGTCAGATGGAAAATGCCAGACAATACTACGAGCAAAGTCTGGCTTTTTGGCAGGAAAGCCAGAATACAGAACGGCATGGAGGTTTGCTTTTTTATCTAGGTTTGTGGTGGCGTCGCTACGCTGTTTTACATCGAGCTGAATATCTTCAAGCTTGTCGTCAAGCCAGGGATTATTTTCGGCAATGCGTTGAAGTTTTTCAACAGGGTAATCGCCTGGATTTAGCTGCAAAGTTTATCAACCCACTAGGAGAAGTTTTGGTAAGACTGGAGGAGTGGGATGAATTAGAGGTTATTGCCAAAGCTTCAGTTCAGCTACATCAAACCTATCAGGATAAAAGCCACCTAGCCTCTTCGGGTTATGCATACGGACTGCTGGCTGAGGTTGCTCTCAAAAGAGGAGCTTGGAGCGAAGCCAAGAAATATGCTGAGTTAGCCCTACAAACGAACGCTGACCCGATAGTAGTTGCCCATGTTTCACAAATTGTAGACAAAAACAAAGATTGGGCTTGGTCTTGGAAACAATATCAGAGTTTTTATCTGTTGTTACTTGCTAAATCGCAGCAGCATTTAGGTGAAGTTAAAGAGGCGGTTAGTAATTTAGAAACAGCTAGAGAGGAGAGTAATCCTCAATACGACCCGCAGCTTTACATTGACGTTTTGAAAGAATTGCGATCGCTCTACTTCGACCAAGGTGAATATCTCAAGGCATTTGAAGTTAAGCAAGAACAACAATCCATTGAAGCGCAATATGGTTTCCGTCCATTTATCGGTGCAGGAAGCTTACGACCCATAAAACGGGTAATTAATCCAGCTTTGGAGCCAGCCGATCCTAAAGTTAGGGCGCGAGAGAGGATTACTGCTTCAGGTCGGCGCAGCGATGTGAGTCACTTAATTGAGAGATTGAGCAGAAATGACTACAAACTGATAGTAATTCACGGGATGTCAGGAGTAGGCAAGAGTTCACTGCTGTGGGCGGGCTTATTACCTGAGCTGAAACAGAATCCAATTGGCGATCGAAATGCCTTGCCTGTTACCTTGCGATATTACACCAATTGGGTAAGAGAACTAGGAAAACGGCTGGAAGAGGCGTTCAGGGAAATCGGGATTGGGGAGATGGATATTTGTCCTAGTGCTGAACCCCCCCAACCCCCCTTAGTAAGGGGGGAGCAAGAGCCTACAGAGATAGGAAGACTACGGACGCTCGATCCCCCCCAGCCCCCCTTAACAAGGGGGGAGCAAGAGGGGAAGCTGCCCTTAATAAGGGGGGAGCAAGAGGAGAAGCTCTCGGTAAGCAGGGAGCGAGAGGTGTTCAAGCAGGAAAGCCCCCCTTTTGAAGGGGGGTTGGGGGGATCTATTGATTCAACCGAGACGATTATTGAACAGTTGAAAAAGAATGCCGCTCGCAATCTGCTAACAGTTCTGATTTTTGACCAGTTTGAAGAGTTTTTCTTTGCTTGCACTAATTTAGTTGAAAGACGCCCGTTCTATGAGTTTCTTAAAGCGTGCCTAAATCTTCCCTATGTGAAAGTAATTATGTCTTTACGGGAAGATTATTTGCATTATTTATTAGAGTGCGATCGCTTTGCAAACTTAGATGTTATAAACAACAATATTTTAGATAAAAATATTCGTTACTATTTAAGG
>DATNQP010000226.1:0-11101 GCA_036703965.1 Leptolyngbyaceae cyanobacterium | reverse complement strand
TCTAGATGCTGGCGTAATTCTCTAAGTATTTGGTTATAAAGCGCTTCGTCATCTCCCTTGAGACAGACCAAGCTGTACAGTCGGACTAGATTTTCTTCCCGTCCTTTGAGCGGATGTTCTCCCAAATCAAGCACTTCTACTTCGTCTTCTACCAGTTGGTACAAAGATTCAGTAATTACAATATCGGTTCCAAATTTTTTCGTCATACTTTCAACGCGGCTAGCCACGTTGACTGTATCCCCAATGACTCCATATTCCCGCCGACGGAAGGAGCCGATATCACCAGCAATTACTTCACCAAAGTTGATACCAATACCATTAAAAAAGGGCGTCCGACCTTCCTGGATAAATTGCGATCGCAACGTTGCTAAAGCTTTTCGCATTCCCAAAGCGGCTCGAATGGCATTCAGGGCATCCTGTTTTTCGCCTTGGGAGACAGGAAAACCAAACTCAGCCATGACAGCATCACCGATGAACTTGTCTACAGTGCCTCCGGCTTCGACTATCGCCTCTACCATTGAGTTGAAATAGAGATTAAGTAGTTCTATGAGCTGCTCAGGAGGCAGCTTGTAGGAAAGGGTGGTAAAGCCGCGAATATCGGAGAATAGAACAGCGGCTTTGAGTTTTTTCCCTTTTAATAAAGCGTGGAAATCATCAGGTTGTTTGAGAATTTCCTGAACAATGGGTGCAGCCACATAACGCTCTAGGGTGTTACGGAGGTGGAATTTCTCTAGCTGATCCTTGATGGCACCAACCGTGAAGAAGGAGAGACCACTCAGAGCGATCGCCGCCACGGGAATGGCTGTGGGTAAAATCAGATAACCGTAGGTAAAGGCTAGATACGAGATACCTGCATAAGCGATCGCACTTCCCAATCCCCACAACAGTTGTTCCACAGGTCGTTTGGGCAGGACGTCGAGCAAAACACCAACCCATACAACTCCCATAAGGGTCAGCCAACCCCGCAGCAGAGCGTTGGGAATTGCCTCAGCAATCGCTTTCCCCTGTAGTAAAGTAGCGATCGCATTGGCATGAATTTCTATCCCCGGCATCTTCTCAGCAAAGGGGGTGCGATGAATATCAGAGTCCCCAATCGTTGCTGTCGTTGTCCCAATCAGAACAATCTTGTCCTTGAATTGTTGCTTGTAGACGTTCCAGGTGTTTGGGTCTAGTACCTGCCAAAATGGAATGCTTTTAAAAGTCCCCGCCGGACCATAGAAGAAGATGTTGCTGCCCTTGGGTTGGGGATAGGAAAGCTGTGCGCTGTGCAAAGTGACTTCAGCAAAGGAGGGAATCATTTGCAGCTTCAAGGGACGAAGCACTTGCTTTTGATACTCGCTGCCAAGACGGCGAACCCGACCATCCGCCTCTACTGGTAGAAAGTTGACCAAGCCAAGAGATAGGGAGGTGGTTTTCAGGGCAGGAGTGGGTTCAAATAGTTCAGTTGTTGTACCTTGAGGTGCAGGAGATTCTAAATAGGCAGCGGCTAGGGTGACTTGGTTGGCATAGCGTTTCAGGGTTTGTTGCAGCCGCTGATCGTCCGCTTCACCATAGCCACTGGGCAGATCAAATAGAATATCCATCGACACTGATTTTGCCCCAGCCGCCATCAACCGTTCAGTGACCTCTGCGTAGGCGGTTCGCTGCCAAGGCCAATTCTCCATGAGTTTTGCGATCGCCTGTTTATCCGGATCGTCTTTATATCGTTGGGCGGCGGACAGCGACTGGTCATCAATCGCTAAGATAACGATGTTCTGGGGTGGGGAGACAGGACCCCGTAGCGCAAAGAACAAGGTTTGGGTGTGCCGTTCCAGCCATTGCACAAACTGCAAGTCTAGACCCGTAGCGATCGCTCCTGAGAAGCTCCAGAATCCCAGTAGTAAGTAATTCAAGTAAGCTTTGCGGAAAAATTGCCAGGGTGCCGAGCGATTCGTTCTGTTCAATTGCCCAAGGTAATGCATAGCAATACCTTAACTTTAATTCGTTACTCAGGGAAATTTGAAAAGTTTATCAACTTAATGTTAATGCTTCCCCTATAGTCTATCGCCCAAAGCCAAAAATCGAATACTTTTACTTATATTTAAGTTTCCTAGCCACTTAAGTAGATACGCATAATTAAACGCAAGTACAAATATTTGCGTTTCGGCGATAGGCGATAGTCCATAGCCCCTTTACACACTTACGTTTATTTATATCCGCCTACTTCCTAAGCTGTTAAACCTTTAATTTAATTGATTCCTAGGCTAAGAGCTTATCAGAGAATTTATTTTTTCATTACATATTCTTATATTTTGCTTTAAAAATTAAATTTAACATAAAGCCTTTCTCACTCTCAGCCATTAGGTGGATAAAAATTCAGTAATAATATGATGCGGCAAGGAAGAATTAAGACAATAATAGATTAAGGGTGACTGATGACTGCTTAAAAAAGTTTCCTGTTTAAACTCAAGTAGTTCTGTAAAGTTGTCAAGAAACTACTGAAAAGTCTCTAAATTCCTAGAAATTTAGCCAAATTCAGCTAAGCTACAACGAAAGTTTAAATGCTCAAATCCGTGGTGGGAGGAGTTGATTATGCCAGAGATTTTACTAATATTTTCTGACGAAAAATTTATTATTCACGGGCATGGCTCTCTCGGGAAACCAGGTCTGATGTGGCTCCATCTGGTGAGCGATTTAATAATTGCCTTTTCCTTTTTTTCGATTTCCCTGCTCTTGGCTTATTTCCTCTGGCAGAATCCTACTACTAAGTTGCGATCAAATGTCTCAGTGCCGGGATGGGAGATGGAGGTGAGCGGTATGAGTGAAACTTGGGATGACATTCTCTTCCAGAGAATTCTCTGGCTGTTCTGCGCCTTCATCATTGCCTGCGGGTTTACTCACCTAATGGCGGTATGGACTCTCTGGCACCCCGATTATTGGCTATCGAGTCTGTTCAAAGCGCTTACTGCCGGAGTTTCCTTCTACACGGCTCAGGAAATGGTGCAATTGATTCCCAAACAGAACTTACCCATTCCACCACGACGGCCCCCAAATCTGGCTTTGGTACTGTCTAGCTTCGCTCAACTGGCAAGAGGGAACCAGGCATTAACACCAGAAATCCTGGAACAGCGGCAGACACACAGCGAACTCCCAGAGTTGACCCAACGACTTTCCCTGCTTGTCCAACAGACGCCACTAGCCGTTATTGAATGGACACTTAATTTTGAGGTAGTGGATTGGAATCCGGCAGCAGAAAAGATTTTTGGCTATAGCAAACGGGAAGCCTTGGGGCGTCATGCTGTGGAATTGATGGTGCCTGAAAGTGCAAAAGAGCAGGTGAACCAAGTCTGGAAACAGTTGTTACTACAACAAGGTGGGACACGCAGCACCAATACGAATTTCACCAAAGAGGGTCGCGAGATTTATTGCGAGTGGTACAACACGCCGCTGATTGACGCTGAGGGTCAGGTCATTGGTGTTGCTTCCTTGGTTCAGGACATCACCCAGCGAAAATCTGCTTTACTCGCTCTGCAACAAGCAAAAAACGAACTAGAAGTCCGAGTCGAAGCGCGAACTCAAGAATTAAAGCAAGCGTTGGTAGAGCTTAACGAAGTCATTGCCCAGCTACAAAGTGAAATTGAGCAGCGTCAGCAGGTGGAAGCCGCTCTAATCGAGAGAGAGGAGCAGTACCGGTCAGTTGTTGACAATGTCAAAGAAGTCATCTTCCAGATGGATGCCAAGGGATTGTGGACATTTCTAAATCCGGCTTGGAGCGAAATCACTGGTTTTGCGATCGCTGACAGTCTTGGTCATCTCTTCTTAGATTACGTTCATCCCAAGGACAGGCAGCGCAGTCGGGAAGAATTTCGACCCTTAATTGAAGGTAAAAAAGAATACTGCCGCCATGAGGTTCGCTACCTGACGAGAAGCGGCGGTTACCGCTGGATTGAGGTATTAGCCCAATTAACGGTTGATGCTGACGGCATAATTACCGGCACTTGTGGCACACTCAACGACATCACAGAGCGTCATCTTAGCGAAGCGGCCCTGAAAGCGAGTGAAGACCGCTATCGTGCCATTGTTGAGGAGCAAACAGAGCTGATTTGTCGTTTTTTACCCGATGGAACGCTGACGTTCGTTAATGAAGCTTATGCTCGTAACTTCGGTCAGCCCCCTGAAGCACTGGTTGGCTGCAATTTTATGGCGTTCACTCCTGCTGAAGAATGGCAGACGACTAAAAAGTATCTGGCTTCCCTTAATCGAGAAAACCCTGTGGGACGATATGAACACCGTGTCATAATGCCCAGTGGTGAAATTCACTGGCAGCAGTGGAACGACCGAGCCATCTTTGACGAGGCTGGTTGCCTGATGGAGTTTCAGTCGGTGGGGCGAGATATCACGGAGCGCAAACAGGCAGAAATAACTTTAGCAAAACGCGAACGTTACTTAGCCGTTTTAGTCGAAGTGCAGCGACGGTTACTGGCGTTTGAGGGTGATACTGAGTACGGACTCTTCGACTTAACCTCTTATACCGAGATTCTAGGCTTACTCGGCAAAGTCTCCGGTGCCAGCCGCGTTTACCTGTTTGAAAACCACCTCCCTCATTCCCCCCTAGAAGGAGAAAAGGCAGAGGATGCTACAAGTGGTCTCTTCATGAGTCAGCGGGCGGAGTGGTGTGCGCCAGGTATTCAACCGGAAATTTGTAATCCTAACCTGCAAAACCTTTCCTATGACAACTTTTTTCCCCGGTGGGCGCAGTTGTTGTCGCAAGATCAAATCATTGCGGGTGTAGTTGCCGAGTTTCCCGAATCAGAGCGTGTTGTTTTAGAGTTGCAGGGCATCTTTTCGATTCTAATTTTGCCACTGACGGTGAATGGCAAGTTTTTCGGATTTATTGGCTTTGACAACTGCACAGAAGCTCGTGATTGGGAACCTTTGGAAGTCGATTTGCTGCGGGCGGCGGCGGCGGCAGTCTCCCTGTGGTATGAAAGCTTTTTGGCACAGAAAGCGCTACGTCAAAGCGAAGCTACCAATCGCGCCCTGCTTGAGGCAATACCCGATGCCTTGCTGCGGATTAGCCGAGATGGCACCTATTTAGACTTTATCCCAGCTAAAAACTTGCAAACACTCATTCCTACCCATGAGTTTCTCGGGAAAAAAGTCTCTGAGGTATTGCCACCTGAGTTAGCGCTTAAAATCACCAGTGATGTAGAAGCCACCCTCCGAACGGGTAAGGTTCAAGTTTCAGAAGAAACATTACGGTTCAACGACGAGCAGCATCATTATGAAAGTCGCACCGTTTTCTACAGTAAAGATGAAGTTCTCACTATTGTGCGTGACGTTACTGAGCGCAAGCAGGCGGAGGCAGCATTACGGGAGAGCGAAGAACGATTCCGTTCTTTAGTAGACCATATCCCTGGTGTCGTTTACCGCTGTGGCTACGATGCTAACTGGACAACGGAGTTTATCAGTGATGCCATCGAAGAAATTTCCGGTTATTCCGCTAGTGACTTTCTGGACAATCGAGTCCGAAGCTTTACCAGTTTGATTGTTCCCCAAGACCTAGCAAGAGTTGAGCAGGTTGTATTAGAGTGTATCGCTCAACGACAACCTTATGTGATTGAGTACCGACTCATTCGCAAAGATGGCAGTGTGAGATGGCTTTATGAGAAAGGTCAAGGAGTATTTGGTACGGATGGCAGTCTGCTTTGGTTAGACGGCGTCATCTTTGACATCACGGAAGGCAAACGTACCCAAGAGGAGTTACGTTCCCGTGAGGAGCAATTCCGCCAGCTAACAGAAAACATCCATGAGGTCTTCTTTTTGACCGCCCCTGATTTTAGCCAGATGCTCTACGTTAGTCCTGCCTACGAGTACGTATGGGGACGGCCAAGGAAGAGTCTGTACGAGCAGCCTAGCTCCTGGTTAGACGCTGTGTATCCAAAAGACCGCGATGCGATCGCACTGGCTTTGAGGCAGTATCTCCAACAGGAGCAAGATTTCGAGCAGGAGTATCGGATTGTGCGACCTGACGGGATAGTGCGTTGGGTATGGGTGCGTGCCTTTTTTGTTCGCAATGAGAGGGGTGTGGCAACGCGCCTTGCCGGGATTGCGGAGGACATCACAGAACGCAAGCGAGCACAGGCAGAGATTCTCAACGCATTAGCAAAAGAAAAAGAACTGGGCGACCTTAAATCCCGCTTTATCTCGATTACCTCCCACGAGTTCCGCACACCGCTGACAACCATCATGTCCACCACCGAGTTACTGGAATACTACGAATGGACTAAAGAGGAAGAACTTGAACAACTGCATCTGATTCAAGACGCTGTCAGACAAATGCTCCAGCTGTTGGAAGATGTACTCTTCATTGGCACCGCCGACGCCGGACAACTCCGATTCAACCCAGCACCGCTAGATCTAGATAAATTCTGCCGGGAGTTGGTCGGTGAAATCCAACGAGGGGCCAGTTTGAATCCCACCCCTACAGGCAGCCAACACAGCATTATTTTTACGAGTTCTGATCAACCGTTGTTAGTTTGCATGGATAAGAAACTGCTGCGGCAACTGCTGAGTAACTTACTCTTGAATGCGATTAAGTATTCTCCTTCAGGCGGTACAGTCCAATTTGAGTTAGCTTCTCAAGGAGATAAGGCAATCTTCCAAATTCAAGATCAGGGCATTGGCATACCGAGGGAAGACCAACCCCGACTATTTGAGTTTTTCCATCGGGCTAAAAATGTAGGTGCGATCGCTGGGACAGGATTGGGCTTAGCAATTGTTAAGAAGTGCGTTGACTCACACGAGGGTCACATCACTGTCAACAGCGAAGTTGGGGTAGGAACACGATTTACAATCACACTGCCAAAGAAACGTTGAATGTTTTCACAACAACCTCCCCTGCCAACTAACCTTCTAAAGTGCAACCTTCAACCTTCAACCCAGACTAATTTCCAACTCTTTATAAGGGTAAAAACGGATGAATAAAATTCTTGTAATTGAAGACGATCGCGCGATCCGAATGAACCTTCTTAAACTCCTAAGTGCAGAGGGGTTCCAGAGTATCGGTGCTGATAACGGTGCCAGTGGGGTACAGCTTGCCAAAGACCAGCAGCCTGATTTGATTATTTGTGACATCCTGATGCCCGAACTCAATGGCTACGAGGTTTTGCAGGCGCTGCAACAAGACTCAGTCACTGCCACAATTCCCTTTATTTTCCTCACCGCCAAAGCTGAACGGTCGGATTGGCGTCACGCTATGAAGTTGGGGGCGGATGATTACCTAACCAAGCCCTTTACCAGAGCCGAATTACTAGAAGCGATCGCGACCCGACTCCAGAAACAGGAGTCTCTGACTCAGCGGCATACGCTTGAACTGACACGAGCGCAGGCGCAAATGAACTATCTGCTTCATCATAACCATTTGACTAACCTCCCCAATCAAATTTTGTTGCAAGAGCGGTTAACTCAGCTGCTGACTCAACCAGACGCACGTTCTCGCCAGATTTCTATCCTGTCCCTCGGCTTGGAGCAACTCAACCAGATTAACAATACCTTGGGACCTGCCAGTGGCGACTTATTACTCCAGGCAGTCGCAGAACGGCTGCTGGGTTGTGTGGGGAAGCTGGACACATTGGCTCATTTGGGTGCTGAGCAATTTGCTATCCTCCTGACCACGATCAATTACAGAGACGAGGTAGTACAGATGGTGCAAACCCTCCTTGATGCATTCTCCTCGCCCTTCCGGGTGGACATCCATGAAATCTACCTCACCGCAAAGATTGGCATCGCCTTTTTTGGACGAGATGGACGTGACCTAGACACCCTAATTAAGCATGCCAGTGCCGCTAGGGAAGATGCCAATAAGCCGGGAAAGAAACCTTATCAGTTTTACATGGCCTCTATCGGTGCCAAATCTCAAAAGGCTTTGTTTCTAGAAATTGAGCTACGCCAAGGTCTGGAACGCTCAGAATTTGAGGTCTACTATCAGCCCAAGGTAAATCTCCGAACCGGAGAGATTGAAGGTGCAGAAGCGTTGGTGCGTTGGCATCATCCAGAACGAGGCCCTGTCTCTCCAGGTGAGTTTATTCCGGTAGCAGAGAAAACGGGTTTCATCGTTCCTCTAGGAGAGTGGATTTTGAGGACAGCCTGTACCCAAGCCAAACTCTGGCAAACGGCTGGTCTTCCCCCAGTACGCATCGCTGTAAATTTATCAGGACATCAGTTTAATCAACCGAATTTAGGCAGCTTAGTCGTCGAAATTCTTAGAGAAACTGAACTTGACCCCAACTATTTAGAGTTAGAGCTAACTGAAAGTACAGTAATGCAAAATCCCGAAAACGCGATCGCGATGTTAAGGGAATTAAAGTCACTTGGCATACAGATATCCATTGATGATTTTGGTACAGGTTATTCTTCTTTAAGCTATCTGAGGCAATTTCCCTTCGATATTTTGAAGATTGACCGCTCGTTTGTGTGCGACCTCACAGAGAATCCTAAAAACGTTGCAATTCTGACGGCTATTCTGCAAATGGCTCGCAGTCTGAATTTGAAAGTTGTTGCGGAAGGGGTCGAGACTCCAGGTCAACTGGCTTTTCTGCATGGGCATGAGTGTGATGAAATCCAAGGGTATTGGTTCAGCCCTCCTTTATCAGCTAAAACATTTGAAGAGTTGCTGAGTGCAGGCAAACGCTTACCCCTTATTTCGAGTTGAAGACTTCGAGTGTGTATTCCCCACTCTAGCTTGCTCTGTTGGGTCAAGCGGGTGAGTGGTTCTAGAGTTCAGGCACATGTACTTGTCTTAATGTACCTGCATAGTGCTTCATGATGATTTCTGGAGTATTTCCTACCCACTTCGCTACTTGTGGAACACTAACATTAGCTTCTAGAGCCATTGTAATGAAAGTATGGCGAGTATTGTATTGGCAGCGATAACGCTCAACTTTGCCTTCTTTCACTAATTGGGTAACGATGCCATCGACTTGATTACCGTGCCTGTTTTTATATCCCTTCCAAGCCCGATTCAAAAAGTTATGCCCATCAATCTCTTTGCCTGTTGGACTGGGGAAAACTAAGTCTTCTGGGTTGCAGTCCTTAGGCTTGATTGATTTCAAGAGTGCCTGGAGTTGAGCATTAATCGGAAACTTACGGGATTTGTGATTTTTTGTATCCTTCCGAATTCCAAAATGGCTACTGAAAGACTCCGAGAAGGTAATTTGAGTCATTTCAGGATTTATGTGTTTCCACTTCAGAGCGATCGCTTCCCCAGTACGACAGCCTGTCATAAACAGGAAGCGTACAAAATTAGTGTAATGCTTGTAGTAGCGATTGTTGTTAAATGCCTCAATGATTGCGTCTCGCTCTTGTACCGTGAATGGATTGATATCTTCCCCGTCCCCATCAGTCTCTTGAGTTTTGCTTTCCTTTATTGTTTGAGTCATGTTACTAAAAGGATTGCTTTCGAGCAGATTTGACTCAACAGCCCATGCACAACAGCCTGATAAATGAGATAAAGCTAATTTAGCCGTGTAGGGAGATTTGTGATGCAGCAACCAATCACGAATAACTACAGCATCTTTTAAATCCTTACTGGGGAATAAAGCAATTATGTTTTTTACACGCTTGTAAGTTGCCTTAATTGTAGTAACTTCAATCACCTTGGATTTGTACTCTGTGTAGCATTCCCATAGCTGATCTAGTGCTAATGTCTGTTGTGACTTATCTACAGGCTTAACCAGGGTAAGGTGAGTCCGAATCTTGTACTTAGCCAGGGTGTGGTCAAAAAGCCCTGTACTGATATCTTCCTGAATCTCCCAAGCTTTAATCTGTGCTATGTTCCAGTTCTCAGGAGTAGCTTGCAAGCCTGTCGGAATCCACTTTTGCTTACCACCACAGATCTGACGCGGTAAACGTAGTCGTATCTTTCCTAGTAGTCCGCCACAGTCACTTTGACGGGTAGATGTTTTCAGAGGTACGCTACCCAAAAAGGTAGAATGCTGATGACAAAGAAATACATCGTGGATTTAACTCAACAGGAGAAAGCTGATTTAGAGGCACTGATCAGGAAGGGGAAGAGGGCAGCTCGAACGATTACGCGATCGCATATCCTACGGTTGGCTTCAGATGGGAAACCCGACGCTCTTATTGCAGAAACTTTACATATTGGTGTACGCACAGTAGAGCGAACACGACAGAAATTCGTTGAAGGAGGTCTTGAATGGGCATTAAGCAATCGCCCTTCAACAGCAGCTTCTCGGCGGAAGCTTTCTGGTAAGCAAGAAGCGTTTTTAATTGCTACCGCCTGTTCTGAACCGCCTCAGGGACGCGCTAAGTGGACAATGCAATTACTCGCCAACCAATTAGTAACCCTCGGTCATGTAGATTTCATCTCGGATGAAACAGTACGACGGACGTTAAAAAAAACGAAGTCAAGCCATGGTTAAAGCAGCATTGGTGTATCCCAAAAGTTGAGGCTCGGTTATGTTTGGCGGATGGAAGATGTCTTAGACCTGTATGCCGAACCCTATAGCCCTTCTCGTCCGGTTGTTTGTTTTGACGAACGCCCTGTACAACTGCAGGCGTGAAGTCCGCCAACCCTTACCTCCAGAACCAGGTCAGCCGCAACGCATAGACTACGAATATCACAGGAATGGAACTTGTAATTTGTTTACCTACTTTCAGCCATTAGCTGGGTGGCGTCATGTGGAAGTAACTGACCGTCGTACCAAACAAGACTTTGCTTATTGTATGAAGTCTCTGGTAGATGTACATTTTCCCTTAGCCAAAATCATTCGAGTCGTAATTGACAATCTCAATATTCATACTCCTGCTGCTTTGTATGAAACTTTTGAGGCAAAAGAAGCCAGAAGGATTTTGAAAAAGTTGGAATTTCACTACACTCCCAAGCATGGTAGTTGGTTAAATCAGGTAGAGATTGAACTGTCTGTTTTATCTCGTCAATGTTTGGAGCGGCGAATTCCAGATAAAGAAACCCTAAAGCAAGAAATTGCTGCCTGGGAGGAATCACGTAATCAAGCAAGAGCAACTGTCGCTTGGCGATTTACTACTACTGATGCACGGGCCAAACTTCAGCGTTTGTACCCGTCAAAGTGACTGTGGCGGA
>DATNQP010000225.1:0-17385 GCA_036703965.1 Leptolyngbyaceae cyanobacterium | reverse complement strand
GCAGCAATTTGAGACCCGTAGCTCACGTTGGCCAGTTCCCGCAAAAGCTTTTTAGGTTGACCGAACAGTGTCATTTTCAGAGAATCGGGTAGTGACATGGCAAATTCAGCGACTACAGGTACTAACAAGGGCGCTCGTGCCTCTAGTCCATGAGCCATAGTCATTCGGTCTACCTTGGTAAGAATGTCGTTGGGCAAATAATCGTTAGTATCTGCACACTGTAGATTGAGCAGGCTTGGTCTGTCATCAAGCCTGTGCCGAGTGGCCATGTCGAGCATACTGTTGGCAGCATACTGTTTAGCGGGTTCACTTCGCAGCAGTGACGCCGCGACTGTCGGCAACCAAGTTCCGTTCCAGGTAAAGTGGGCTTGCGAGGAAGGTAAAGCGGCGGCACGTAGGAAACGCCTGAGTTTATATCCGGTTGAGACTTTGGTATTGCTGTCCGGTAGCCTGGGAGCGAGGCTAGCCATTAGCGATCGCATTTTCATCGGTAGGCGTGAGATGAAACGCTTGTGTAAGGCAGTTGCTTTGTAGGTCAAGTAGCCAGCAAAAAGCTCATCGCCGCCGTCTCCGCTGATAATCACCTTGTAATCTCGCGCCGCTTCCCGCGCCAGAGTCCAAACGGCTACAGCGGAGGAATCGGCAAGGGGATCATCCGCATGTTGGACAACAGAAAGGAAATCTTCCAAAACCTGTGAAGAAAGAACGACTCGTTGCAAAGGTAGTCCTAAACGGTTGGCAACGGCTTGCGCTTTATCCCACTCACTAAAGCTTGTTTCCTCGAAATCCAAGCAGTAAGCTCGTGATAAAGTTCCTTGTCGAACGGCGCTTTCGGCAACAACTGACGAATCAATTCCGCCCGATAGAAACAAGGCGATGGGAACATCACTACGCAGTGCTAAATTAACCGACTGGTCTAGCTTTTCTCTGAGCTTGTTTACGGCATCGTCGAGGCTCAGAGAGCTTTCGCTATGCGGATGCTGAGGTGGAAACCAGTAAATCCCTTCTTTGGTTCCCTCCTGGGTGTAAAGACGCCAAGAGGCAGGTGATAACCTTCTGACGCCTTGTAACAGAGTGCGATCGCCTGGCACATAATTTAGGCAGAGATAATGGGCTAGTGCTTCCTCATCAACCTGCTTTTGCAAATTTGGCAGACCCGCTAGAGCACGCAGTTCAGACGCAAAAACCACACCATTAGCCGTCTCGTGATATAACAACGGTTTTTCGCCAAACCTGTCCCGTGCCATGAAAAGTGTCCTGTGCTGTCGGTCGGCGATCGCGAAGGCAAACATCCCAACTAACCGACTCGGCAACTCGACGTGCCATTCTCGGTAGCCATGCAAAATTACCTCCGTATCAGAAGCGGTTTGGAAAACATGACCCCGAGCAGCCAGTTCCTTTCGCAGTTCAATGTAGTTGTAAATTTCACCGTTAAACGTGACAACCAAGTTGCCGTCAGCCGTTGCCATTGGCTGCTGCCCCTGTGCCAAATCAATGATAGAAAGCCGCCGATGGCCTAGAAAAAATGGCCCATCTGCCCAATAGCAGCCCCCGTCCGGCCCCCTGTGATGCAGCGAATTAGTTAGGCTACACAGAATATCATGGTCAATCGTTCTGCCATCTCGCACGAACTGTCCAAAAATACCACACATGGGCAATACTTATACATCCTTGGCACGCCATTCGCGCCGGATTTTGTAGGTGGTGTGGGCTTCTGAGGAGAAGTAGATGCGAGCGATCACTTCGGCAAGGATGCCAGTTAAAAGCATTTGAATGGCGGTTACGAAAAGAAACAAGGACAAGAAGAACCAACCGCTATATTCGCGTACAGTTGCCATGCCAGTGAGTAGGGATATGCCTAATAAGACACTCGCAATTAAAATGCCACAGAAGGTCAAGAATAAGGAAATTTTACCGAAAATCCGAATTGGACGGTCAAAGTAATGCGTAAAGAAGTAAAGAAAGAAAATATCAATGAAAACGTTGAGTGTTCGGGAAATCCCATAATTAGACTTTCCCATCGGCCGCTTGATATTTTGAATTTTAACTTCGCTGATCTTCGCCCCTGCTATTTTTGCAAGTACTGGGACGAAGCGATGGTTTTCACCCAAAAGACAGACATCGCGGATGACTTCTGCTCTATAGGCGCGGTAGGTTGTGCCGATATCGTGAATTGTTAGACCTGATACCTTGCGAATCAGAAAATTCGCAACACGCGAAGGCCAGCGCCGGATAATTCCTTCCTTGCGGTCATAACGCCAGCCGCAAACGACATCATAACCGGCTTCGATTTGTTCAAGAAATTGCGGTATTTCTTCAGGGAAATGCTGTAGGTCGGCATCCATGGAAATGATAATATCGCCCTTGGCTTGGTCAAGGGCGGCTTGCAGAGCGGCAGTTTGACCGTAGTTGCGACGAAGTTCGATTACACGTAGCCGAGGTTCCGATGGCAATAACGACTTTGCCACTTCTAGAGTGCGATCGCGGCTACCATCATCAACGAAGATAAATTCAAAGTCGTAGCCATCCTCCAAGCAGGCAACGGTGTCAACAAGCCGACGCAACAGTTCGCCAAGCACCCCCTCCTCGTTATAAACTGGTGCAACGATGCTCAGCATTTGCTTGCGATCGCTCGTCAAGCTAGGTTCAGACAATGCAATATTTGAGCTAACCATCTCCTCACTACAGCCAATCTTATTTGAACTCAAATCTTAGACTAACTTGAGAGTGACCCAGCAACGCGAGAGTGAAATCAAAAATTCCTTGACCAGCCTTCTACAAAAGAGAATTCCTCCCAGAGGCGAGAAAAGCGCGACACAACTCGACTCGGGGGCGGTAGGCTTTTAGGCTGGTGTAAAAACTCAAGTGAAATGCTGCTAAGGGGAAACGCTCAACTGTCACGGTTTCAAAAAAATATTCAACGATGCTAAGGATTTCCTTGGCATCGTTAATATGTTCGTGGCGCATCAAAATGCCATAGTCTAACCCTGTGCGGAGGCGGTAGGCAAGCCCTGTGGTGAAGCGCCATGCCAGCCCCCAAAGAATTCCACCCTCAGTTGGGATGCCAGCCGCAAAAACCCCGCCAGGGCGAAGCAGAAGACCACAGCAAGCTACTACTGTGGGAAGATCGGTCAGATGTTCCAGAACAGCGACAGAAACAATCCGGTCGTAGCATGAGTCCTCCGCAATCTCGCTAATATCATCGTAAAATCTGCGGACAGAGGCTACTGCCGTCTCTCCCTGGTAAACATCACGCAAGGGTTCTACCACATCGTAGGCAGCGATCGCCTGCTCATAGCCAACATGATTTAAGGTGCCAGCACCAATCTCCAGTACTTCGCCACCACAACCAGCCACCTGTATGTGCATCCAGGATTCTAATCCAGCGGCAAGCTTGCCTAGCCTACCCGTTGGCGCACGGTTACGAAGGTATTCCTGAGCATAAATTTCTTTGTGTCTTTGTGTCAAAGGCGGGCGTTGGCGAGGGTATGATACCAAAAGTTCAATGTCAGGCTTGCTCATCCGGTCAATCACCAATCTAAGAGAACAATGGGTAGTCCACATACAGCAGCGGTACTTCGAGCCACTTTTCGCTTGTTTGTCTGCCAGGTCTTTTGTACTTTATCTTGTAACCATCCAATTTTGCGACTAGTAAGGTCAGTTTTATAGGTTATTACAAAACTGTTGAAAAACCATAGCATAGCGCTTTCTACCTTAAAACGTTTAAAATGTCAAATGTAATTTTTGATATACTTCACGTTCCTACACTTTCCCCCTTGGGTTTTGTCTTAGCTATATCAATAGCCATAGGAAGATTTGTTTATGGTAAAAGAAAGGAATTTACACGATCGTAAAAAAGGCTAATTTTATTTCTACATTTATGATTTAAATATGAGTTTAACTTAAAAATAAACCAACCTAGGAGTTTCAAAGTGTCAAAGATAATCTCCGAAAAAACCATCCAGGATTTTGCAGAACAACACAAAGCGTATTCAGAAAGTGGTGGCTATTATGTAAGCGTTGAGCTATTGCAGGATGTACTGGGTCCTTTAATGAAGACATCCGAGTTTTTGGGTTGCTCGGTTGTCGATCTGGGTTCTGGGACTGGCAGATGGGTTCGGATTTTGCATGAAGTGGGAGCAAAATCAATCACCTCAATTGAACCATCGGATGCGATCGCACTCTGCAAGCAAAAAAATGCTGATTTAGATCGAGTTGTTTATCATCAGGTAACTGGAGACAAAATCCCAGAGGGTTTCTATGACATCGTTTATTCTTTCGGTGTTATTCACCATATTCCAGAACCCGACCCAGTCATAAAACGAATTTTTCAGGTTCTACGTCCCGGTGGACGGGTAGTGATTTGGCTCTATGGCCGAGAAAATAATGGTCTTTACTTAGTATTTGCTCAGAGTTTACGAGCGATAACTGTGCATGTCTCCCATAACACTCTCGACAAGATTTGTGCTTTAATGGTGCCTCTCGTGCGGCTGTATAGCCGTTTAGCAAAGTTTATTTCCTTGCCATTACGGAGTTATATGGAATCGGTGATTGACAAGCTTGATGACTATACACTCAAGCACGTCATTTACGATCAACTCGACCCCCACTATGCCAAATATTATCGTCGTCATGAAGCCATTGAATTACTGGAGAGAGCCGGTTTTAGAAACGTTCAAATCTATCATCGTGAAAACTATAGCTGGACGGTGATAGGCGAAAAACCAACAAAAGAGTAAGAAGTAGATCTTCTTTGTTTTGCGATCGCAAAACTCAAGCCAAATGACATCGCCAACCAAAATTTAAAAAGTTCTATGGCTACAAACTCGCCAATCTCTCGTCAGTCAGAAAAACAAAAGCGCCAATACGAAACTATCCACGACGATTACGAACGTCACTATTATGACGCCTCATCGATAAAGTTTCGTCAGCGGTTTATCTACGATGTCATATTCAACGGACTGGATCTGAATAACAAGGACGTAGCCGACTTAGCATCAGGTAGCGGACACAACTCCTTGGCTGTGCTTGAACGTTATCCGCAGGCACGGATAACAGGATTCGACATCTCCTCGAAAGCCTGCGCCGCCTACCAAAGAAACGTTGGCAGCGAGGCTTATGAACTTGATCTGACTCTAGGCAACAACTTAGGACGCACATTCGACGTGGCAATCATACACGGCGGACTGCACCATTGTGTATCAGATCTTGACGGGACCTTCCGCGCGATCGCCGCCATGGTCAAACCAGGCGGTTTGTTCATCATGGTAGAACCCAATCGACAATGCTTTTTAGAAGGAGTTCGTCGTCTATGGTACCGATTAGATAAATATTTTGAAGCCGATACGGAGGCAGCACTCGCCCATGACGAAATCCTCGCCCTAGCATCAGACTCTTACTCGGGTATAGACCTTCATTATATGGGGGGACCAGCCTATTTTCTAATCTACAACAGCTTACTGTTCCGTATTCCGTTGCCAGTCAAACGTATCATCGCCCAACCCTTATTTATAGCTGAGGCAGCATACAACAAACTACCTGGACGATTCTGGTTTCCCTATTTTATTGCTCGCTGGCATCGGCGCTAAAAACCAAGGCGTATTGAATTATGAAAGAGTGCGTTGCAGTTATAGGCCTTGGTTATGTCGGTTTACCTTTATTCTTAGCTTTATCTAAGAAATTTCCTGATACGATTGGCTTTGATATCAACATCGATAAAGTTGAAGCGCTCAAAAACAACATTGATGAAACTGGTCTAATTTCGCCAAAGGCATTAAAGAGCGCTAGCTTGAAAATTACCAGTGACCCAACATCTCTCAAATCAGGCAACTTTTTTATAGTCACCGTCCCTACACCAATTGATCAAAATCATCGTCCGGATTTGCATCCTCTGCTCAGTGCTTCACGCCTCATTGGTCAATATCTTCAACCAGACTCGATTGTAGTTTATGAGTCTACTGTTTATCCAGGTGTCACCGAAGAAATTTGTGGTGCTGTCCTAGCTCAAGTTTCCGGTTTGCGTCAAGGAATTGATTTCAAGTTAGGCTATTCACCAGAACGAATCAATCCAGGCGATTCAGAGCATACTTTGGAAAAGATTGTGAAAGTAGTCTCTGCCGAAGATGCAGAAACTCTTGAGCGGGTTTCTCAGGTATATGAATCGATCATTGATGTAGGTATCTATCGTGCCCCCTCAATTAAAACAGCTGAAGCCGCCAAAGTCATTGAAAATATTCAGCGAGATTTGAATATTGCCTTGATGAATGAGCTAGCTTTAATCTTTGATCGACTTAATATCCGCACTCATGAGGTTTTAGCCGCAGCAAGTACGAAGTGGAATTTTCTTCCCTTCAAACCTGGATTAGTGGGTGGACACTGCATCGGAGTTGACCCCTACTATTTGACGGCAAAAGCTGAGGAACTTGGCTATCATCCTGAGGTGATTCTTGCAGGACGGCGGATTAATGATAGTATGGGCATCTACATAGCCCAACGTTTGATTAAACTTTTATCTCATAAAGATGTCCTACTCAAAGCAGCTAAGGTGGGAGTTTTGGGTCTAACGTTCAAAGAAAATGTCCGAGATTTACGTAATAGCCGTGTGCCTGATATTGTTAGAGAGCTAAAGCAATTCGGCATTGAACCCTTGGTTCATGATCCACTGGCAAACCCACACGAAGCCAAACGCGAGTACGGAATTGAGCTGAAAGATTGGCAACAGTTAGCTGACCTAGATGCAGTAGTGTTAGCAGTGACGCATCGTAATTATTTAGAAATGCCACAAGAGCAATTGCTATCCTGCCTCCAACCAGGAGGTATTTTAATGGATATAAAATCAATATTTCACGATTCAATGCTACCATCAGATATTACTTATTGGAGCCTTTAATGACAAAGCTTTGCCTAGAAATTAGACCAAAATATCATTCAAATTTTTATTAGAAAATGTCTAAAATTTTAGTTACTGGAGTGGCTGGCTTTATCGGCTTTCACTTAAGTCAAAGGCTTCTTGCTAGAGGTGAAAAAGTTGTTGGAATTGACAATCTCAATGACTACTATGACCCTAACTTAAAGAAGGCTCGGTTAGCTCAACTGGAAAACCAAACAGATTTTCAGTTTTATAAATTGGACTTGGCAGACCGTGAGGCTATGGCTGAGCTATTCTTCAACTGCCAACCTGAAAAGGTAGTTCATTTAGCAGCTCAAGCCGGTGTGCGTTATTCGATCACAAATCCCCATGCTTATGTAGATAGTAACTTAGTCGGATTTCTGAACATTCTTGAGGGCTGTCGTCATTCAGACGTAAAGCATCTGGTATTTGCCTCTTCTAGCTCAGTCTATGGAGCTAATACTAAAACGCCTTTCTCAATTCACGATAATGTAGACCATCCCGTTAGTTTGTATGCGGCAACGAAAAAGGCTAATGAACTCATGGCTCACACCTATAGCCACCTGCATGGATTGCCGACTACGGGACTTCGCTTTTTTACCGTCTATGGTCCCTGGGGGCGTCCTGATATGGCTCTGTTTTTGTTTACAAAAGCAATTTTGGAAGGGCGGCCAATTGATGTATTTAATTCAGGTCAGATGCGACGAGATTTTACCTATATCGACGATGTAATTGAAGGGGTTGTCCGCCTTTTAGATAAACTTCCTCAGCCGAATCCAGATTGGTCAAGCTTAGCACCCGATCCAGCTACAAGTTATGTACCTTACAGGATTTACAATATTGGCAACAATAGCCCCGTGGAATTAACTCGTTTTATTGAAGTTTTAGAAGAGTATCTGGACAAAAAAGCTGAAAAGAAGTTGCTGCCACTACAACTTGGAGATGTTCCCCAAACGTATGCTGATACCGAGGATTTAGAAAAGGATGTTGGTTTTAAGCCCAGCACCTCTATCGAATTGGGTATCTCAAGGTTTGTCGAGTGGTACCGTTCTTACTACAATGTTTAGGCTTGCTTTTGATGAGTTGACCGATTCAGCATCTGCCCTAGCAAAAGCAAAAGATTAAAACTCAATTGATACAAAAGCAGACCCATGCAGAAATACCAAAATAACAAATAGTTATGGTACGTGATGATGAAAAACGGCATAATAATCGCCGATTCTAGCAGCAGCAGTATTGCCGTTCCAGCCAGAGCCGTTAAAGCAAAAGCAGCACCCAAGTTCATAAACCATAGACTGAGTACACCCACAGTTGCGGTGCCCACAAACACTGCCAAATAAGCACCTCCATTGGCAAGGAAACTCATCGGTCTAAAAATAGCACGAACAAATTGGTCGCTCAGACTTGAGGTTTGAAAATTAGCCTTGACATAGTCCTGGGCACTATGACCCGCTAAGAGCAGCTTGTCTGTGTAGATACCGAGCATCTCGCCGGGATGCTCTCGCCAAAGCTTTTTGTAATAGGTGAACAATGCCTTTTCGTAATTGGGACCGAGATATTCAACGGTTGGGTCGATTCGTCTGGCGAGTACCAGTCCTTGCAGGTCATCCCATTTAATCCCCTCGCGCCGCGACAGAGCGTTTTCGGTTTTGGTCAGCGCCAAGCTCAGGACTAAGGGATGGGCAATCACATGATAACTGGCGTTGTAGCCAGTTTTGATATTATTCTCCAGAGGCTTGAGCAAGACGGTTTTAAACGATCCCATGCCAATGAAAAAGCAAAGAACGGCTAAACCTGGCAACAAAATCTGTCGGGGACGCGGCAAGTCCCGCAAGCGCCTTAAATCGATGGTGGCGAAGACAACATACAGCAACAGACAGGCCAAGATGACTGGGTAGTAGCTGGTACGCAGGTTGCTTAAAAAAGCTCCAAATACTCCAATGCTGGTGAGGACAATGCAGGTACTGCCTACCCGTCGATGGACACTGAAGCTGAGGGCAAGGCCGAGTAAAGCGATTAACAGTACTGTAAACGGCATCAAAAAGGGATATAGAGAAAAATAGTGAGTCAAAGACATTTTGGCAATAACGATTGAACCAAGGGTGAAAGCCGCGAAGCCAAACAGCGGGCTGAGGCCAATACGCAGGAGGAAGAAAACGAAAACGACGAGGCTGGCTACCCTTAGGCAATGGAACGTCAGAGCCAATCCTTTAAGAGTGATATTGGGAGCTACACGTAAAGTTGCCTCAATCATCCACCTCAGAGAATTTTCATTGTTCAAAAATGGAGTTGTATTTTTACAATAAGCCTCCGTAGTTCCCGCAATAATTTGCGGGAGCGATAAAATCTTCTCGTTAACAATATTGGTATTTTCTTTAACCAGTTCTCGGATACTAGGCTCCTCGGAAATAGAAGAGAGGGTACCACAAGCCATTCGGTTAACCGCTATCTCGAAACTCTGGAGAGCATGACCGTCATTGGTCATGACAGGCAGTTCTGGACTACTAATCAACTGCCAGTTGCAGCTGAACCCAATCAGGACAACCGCTATTGACATGAGTATGACTTGTCGTAAAGCTCGTGGTTGCTTGCCAAAGATATGGGCAACGAAGAGGGAGTTATAGGCGAGTGTCACTATCCTCAAATGTTTGCCCATGCTCAGGTGAGCAAACATTTGAGAAATGCTGTTTTGATATATTTTTTTCATAATGGAGGATTCTACCTAGTTTTTTGATTGGCGAGCTTTGGTAGGGGCTTGTTCGTTACTTCCGTAAACAGGTCTAAACGAGTTTTCCTAGCACCTGCAAGAATCATGCCTTTGATTAATTCTCCAATTGGGCTGCTACACCAAAGCTGATTTCTGTTGCTTGCACCTGTTGCCACAAAGGAATCGGCCACTCTCCTCCTTGCTGCAGGGCATTGGCAAAGCTTGCCAACTCTTCTTTCTGTCCCTTATCAATGAACTTAGTTTCTATGCCTTTGGCTTTGGCACCGTGGACAGTTAACCGTTTATAATCTTCCAGCACCAGTACCTTACCATCGACAAATACCTCAAGCTGTTCTTTGGGATAATCCTTGTTCCCTAGAGCAGTGTAAGTCAGAGTGGCAATCGAACCCTCTGCAAACGTCATAGTGGCAACAAAGTTATCACTACGGCTGTAATGACCTGTTTTAGGAGCGATCGCATTTGCTTCCACCCCCACCACTTTACTACCCGTTAGGTAAGTAAACAGGTCATAAATATGGCAAGCCTCACCCCGATTACGTCCTCCCCCCTCAGCCGTATGTACCCAGTTGTCTAAGGGGATATAGCCTGCATTCATGCGGTAGTTGAGAATCATCGGGTTGCTGCGACCTTGAACTAACTCATGAATGCGTCGAGCATAGCTAGAAAAGCGACGGTTAAAACCAGTCAGTAGCAAGGGCAGTGGCTCATCAGTAGTAGAAGTGTAAAAGGATTGAATCGCATCTAGTTCTGCTTGCGTTAATGCCAGCGGCTTTTCCACCAAAACAGGCTTACCCGCCTTCAGTGCCTCGAATACCATCGAAGCATGGAGATTGTGACGGGTGGCGATAATCACTGCATCCACATCCGGGTCCTGCAACACCTGGTTTAAATCCGTTGTCGCATAATTCGCTCCAAATTGCTTCGCTGTTGCTACCGCATTATGCCCTGTTCGGCTCATAACTGCTTGTAAATGATACTGGTCTGCCATGGCTTGGAGATTAGGTAAATGCATCCCCTTGGCAAAACCACCAGCCCCCACCACAGCAACCCGGATTCGCTTCGCTCCAGCTGGCTGGGCAGTAGGATTAGCAACAACTCTAACAAGCGTACTGGGTTCTTGGTTTTGGGGATAGGCAAGCAGTACCATGAGTGGCTTCTCCCCTTCACTCTTGAGCGACTCATAAGCCTCTGTTGCCTGCTCCACAGAATAGGTAGCAGCAATTAGTGGTCTTACGGCGACCGAGCCTGCCGCTACCAGACGCAGATACTCCGCCATATTGCGGTTTTCAGTCCAGCGCACATAGGACACTGGGTAATCTAAACCTTTTTCTTCGTAGTTGTTGTCGTAGCGACCCGGACCATAGGAGGTAGAAATAAAAAAGTCTAGCTCCTTCTGGTAAAAATCAGCGCGGTTGAGATTTAGCCCCACATCTCCTACCAGCACCACTCGTCCCTTCTTGCGGCACATCTGGAACGCTGTAGAAACCACTTCATCCGAAGGGGTAGCCGCTGTGATGATCACACCATCAGCACCCAAACCATCAGTCAGCCGTATAACCTGTTGAATATTGTCCCCATCTTCCGGATGAATGCCGATATCCATACCCAGTTGTTGGGCGATCGCAATTCGTTTACGATCCAAGTCAGTACCAATCACCTTGCAGCCATTTGCCTTAAGCATCTGAGCCGTCAGCTGACCCAAGATACCCAGTCCAAGCACCACGAATACTTCACCCAGGGTCGGTTGAGCGCGGCGGACACCTTGAAGCGCGATCGCACCTAATGTCACAGTACTGGCAACAGCAAACTCCAGATTATCGGGTATTGGCACTGTCAGGTTACGCGGCACGCGAATAATTTCAGCATGATGAGCGCATTGCGCCCCAGCACAGGCAACACGCGTTCCCGGTTGCAGGTCATCAATCCCCTCACCCACTTCCAACACTGTTCCGGCGGCGGAGTAACCCGTAGGCTGACCGCTAGATAGTCTGCCTTGAATGACGCTGGTAGTGCGTGATACTCCTTGGCTCACTGCCATCTCTACAACCTTTTTCACATTCTCAGGCTGCTTTAGCGCCCGCTTCCACAGAGGCAGGCTACTCGTCTTAATGCCGCTCATTTCCGTCCCAATCGAGATACAGGAATGATCGACCCGCACTAGAACTGTACCCGGTTCGACTTGAGGAGCAGGAATCTCTTCAACCACTGCCTGACCCTGCCGAATCAGCACCTGCTTCACCGCCAAATCCCCCGCGTATCAATGAGTGTCTTACCCTTGAGCTGTTCAGTGTCTATGTCCCTAAATGCCTGGTGGTCTACTAGTAGCACTAAGATATCTGCTTTTTTAAGTGCGGTTTCAAGCTCAACGAGTTGGATATTCCCCAAGCTATCTAGCTTCGCTGGTAGGGATGAAATGTGAGGCTCTACCGCCAAAATATGTCCTACTATCTCTGTTGCCAGTTCCCTGACAATTGCTACAGCGGGACTTTCACGCAAGTCATCAATATTAGCCTTGTAAGCCAGCCCCAAACAGGCAATGACGGCTTGATTGAAATGAGCCGTTGCGGCTTTTACCTGATTGACTACCTGATGGGGTTTACTGTCGTTTACTTGCCGAGCGGTACGGATTAGCCGCGCTTGCTCTGGAGCTGAGTCCACAATAAACCAAGGATCGACAGCAATACAGTGTCCCCCCACTCCCGGTCCCGGTTGCAGAATATTGACGCGGGGATGTCGGTTTGCCAGTTCTCTAAGTTCCCAGACATCAATATTCAACTGATCACAAATCAGCGACAGTTCGTTGGCAAAGGCAATATTGACATCGCGGAACGCATTCTCCGTTAGCTTAGCAAGTTCTGCCGTGCGGGCTTGAGTGAGTAAAATCTCACCGGTAACAAACCGTTGATAAAAGTCCGCCGCCCGAGTTGTTGAAGCTGGATTAATGCCACCAATAATCCGATCATTACTAATTAACTCTTTAAGAATTTGGCCAGGGAGAACCCGTTCAGGACAGTGAGCGACGTGAAGCGAGTCAGCGTCTAAATCCGGTCGCAGCTCCTGTAACCAGTGACTAATCTTCTCAGTTGTTCCCACCGGACTAGTTGATTCCAGGATTACTAAATTACCAGGTGCCAGGTAGGAAGCGATCGCTTCTGTAGCTGCTTCAACATAGGAAATATCGGGTACATGTCCATCCTTAAACGGCGTTGGCACGGCTAGGATAAACACATCAGCCGACGTAGGCTCCAAACTAGCGGTTAGATGACCACTGTTCACGGCGGACTTGACCAAAACGTCCAAATCCGGTTCGTGAATATGAATCTCCCCACGATTGATAGTTTGGACAACCTGAGGGTTGACATCCACACCGCAAACGTGAAAGCCTTTACTGGCAAGTAATCCAGCTGTCGGTAATCCTACATAACCTAAACCAACTACGCAAACTTTATCCATCCAATTTCCCTGGTCAAACCTTAATGACTCTTTGAGTTGCTAGACCCTCATTGAGGGTCGCATGTAAAATCTTCGTGGTTGATGTTGCTTAGCTCGGACACAAAGTAAGGAGTATAAGTCGATTGGTAGAGCATACTGAACACAAGGCAACTCAGGATGAGGATGAAATTTCTTTAGCAGACGTTATTCGATTCTTCAGCCTCAACGGAATGTTTGTCTTACTGACAACTTTGGGGCTGTCGGCGATCGCCATCACCCTCTTCTTACTCCAACCCAAACAATATCAGAAACAGCTGACCCTGTCAGTCAAACCCGTCCCCATCCCTCTATCAACAGGAGCCTTCCCTGCGGTAGATATCAACCAGGTAAGCGCTCTCGCCGTGACCCTGTTACAGAACCCATCACAAGGTGATATTTCTTCTACAGCAAAATATGAACCCGCAACCCAACAGATTAACCTGAGCCTGAAATCTCGCAATGATAACGCTTTAACGGCAGCTGATTCCAAAATCCTCAGCCAGTTGGAAACCGGATTTCAAAAAACTCTGGAAGCTTCCTTCAAAGACTTTCTCATCCGCCTTGAACTAGAGTTGAAGCGCAACCAAGAGATTTTGGCTCAGCTGGAAAAGCAAATTGCGCAAACGCCGAATAACACCTCAGCCACAGTACCTAATCCACGAATCCAAGGACTAGAATTACAACGCTCTGCCTATGTCACCAGGATGACCACCCTGGAATTTGACAGAGATTATCTGAAAAGGGCGGAGAAAAATCTCGCTGAATTTACCTCCCAAGCCATGTCTATACAGATATTGACTAAATCCGAGGTGCAACAGACCCAGTCCCTTGCGCAGGTAGCCGTGCTTGCTGTCCTTGCCAGTTTCATGGTCGCTATTCTCGCCGCCATTATCCGCAATCAAGTGGCACGTTTGCAGAATGAGCCGTCTATGCAGAAAATTAAAGGGAAAAATGACGTTTAGGCAACGGTATGCTAAAAAGTTGCTGCCAATGTCTGCTGGGATGAGTTGCTGATGCCCAAGCAAGTTACCTTTCCTTCTGTATATCGACTGGGACAACTGACTCTGGATGGTTTTGTTGCCTGGTCGGCTTGCAGTCTCGCCTTCCTAATCCGCTTTGACGGAGCGGTCGCAGACACTCACCAATCTCTGGCATGGATTCTGCCCCTACTTGCTATTCCTGGTCGTCTGCTGTTTCAAGGTGGCTTTGGCCTGTACCAACAAATTTGGCGTTTGTTCGGTATCAAAGATGCCACCTCCATTTTCCAGTCCGTCACCCTCTACTCGCTACTAGTTTTAGTCACGACCCGCCTGCTGATTCCTCGTTTTGTCCCATTCAATGGGATTCCTTTAGGTGTTGCTGTCATTGACTGGAGCTTCTGTTTTCTGGGAATGGTGACCCTACGGTATGCTCGTCAATGGTCAGTCGATCGTACCCACCTGAATCGTCATTCCCGCAGCCGTCGTTCAGATCGTCAACGGGTGCTACTAGTGGGAGCAGGTAGGGCAGGCTCCCAAATTGTTCAGGAAGTGAGACAAAACCTCCAGTTGAATCTGGAAATAGTGGGATTTGTTGATGATGACCCAACTAAGCTAGGGCGGAAAGTCGAGGGGGTGTCGGTTCTTGGGTCTTCTTCCCAGATGGTCGCGATCGCGCAACGCCTAAATGCTGACGAAGTGTTGATTTCTATGCCCTCTGCTAATGCTGCACAAATCCGTAAATTAGTCAATCTCGCTCGTGGCAGTAACCTTAAGCTGAAAGTCCTACCAGGACAGGCAGAGATTCTGCGTGATCGCCGTCTCACCCCTCAAGCTAGAGAAATCCAAATTCAAGACATCCTGGGACGCCCGGAAATTAGACTAGAGTTTGCGGCTGAATTTAATTCGCAATTTCCCTCAGCGCGATCGCAAATTAGAGAGCGTACCGTCCTCGTCACTGGTGCTGGGGGTACCATCGGCTCGGAAATCTGCCGCCAGCTGGCTCGTCTAGAACCCAAACAGCTGCTACTGGTAGGACGTGGCGAGAATAGCATCTTTAACATTGAGCAGGAATTAAGGCGAGACTTCCCTAATCTCAAAGTAATGCCTGTGATTGCCGATATCCGACATCAGTCCCGCATCGAACAGATATTTAATACTTGGGAACCAGAACTCATATTTCATGCTGCTGCTCATAAACATGTACCTTTGATGCAGCATAATCCGACAGAAGCTCTAGAAAATAACGCCCTAGCTTCTGCTCATCTAGCCCATCTGGCGAATACTTACGGAGTTAAAACCTTTGTTTTAATTTCGACTGACAAAGCCGTTGACCCCTCCAGCTTTATGGGTCTGAGCAAGCGCTTGGCGGAACTCATGGTTAAAGCGTATGCTGCCAAAAGTCAAACCCGCTTTCTGGTCGTGCGATTTGGCAACGTTTTAGGAAGTCGCGGCAGCGTCGTACCCATTTTTCAAGCACAAATTGCCAGAGGCGGTCCCGTGACAATCACTGACCGATCAATGACTCGCTACTTTATGACCACACCTGAGGCATCTCAATTAGTCATACAAAGCCTCGCCGTTGGACAATCGGGTCAAACTTTGATTTTAGATATGGGTCAACCCGTCAACATCTTTGACCTAGCGGAACAGATGATCCACCTAGCAGGTTTCACTCCAGAGCAGGATATCCCTATTGAGATTACAGGTCTTCGTCCAGGCGAAAAGCTACATGAGTCGTTGGTGGGTTCTAGAGAAAAGCTCATCTCCATAGAACACCCTAAAATCAAAGCAGTCTTGAGTCAGATGCCCTCGCCCCAAGCGCTCACGAAGGTAATAACTACTCTCACAGAAGCTACGACTCTGTGTCTACCGACCGATAAACTTTGGGCAGTAGCACAGCATTGTCTGGCTGAGTTGGAGGATTTTCCAGAAACTATCGACCCAGCCAAGAGAATTTGTTAAGGGTTGCCAGCTCGATCTGGTTCATCTACACCATAATTAGTAACGGCTAGCTGCTGATTCAGCTGCTCAGAAAGCCAGGTAGTAAAACAATCATTGAGCAGTCGCTTACGCATAGAGTCATCTAGCTGGGCAGGGATAAACTTCTCTAAGCGTACAATCACAACCCATTCTCCTAGGCGTATCGGCGGAAAAATTTGCCCTGGTTGACCTAGACGCAGCATTTGTGCTAGAGCGGGGTGAGGCGTACTCAGCTCGACAGGACCAATTAACCCACCAGTTTGAGCTTCTGGGCCCTGGGAATACTCCCGCGCTAGCTCGGAAAAAGACTGTTCTCCTTCCTGAATCCGAAAGTAGAGTTCTTGTGCCACCCCTACATCTTGAGTGCGAATCAGCGAGTAAATTACTCGGTCTAATTGCCCCTTCACCTTCAGGAAATAGGATTCCAGTTTGTGTCCCCAAGTCGCTTGTTTAAATTTTTCAACCAAGAGTCCCCGCGTTGCCAAGGCTTCTAGTTGTGTTGTCGTCATCCCATAACGTAAAGCCCAAGCTTGTTGTGCTGCCTTGTCGGTAATCTGATTTTGCTCAAAGAACTGCCCAGTAGCGCTAGCTTTTTCTTCAGGGGTACAGTTGATCGTGGAGATTGCTTTGTCAATGATAATTTCACGCAGCAACGACGGCAGCAATTGGTAGCCTGCTAACAGGGGAATAATTTCCTCTGCGGTAAGTGTGTGATCGCCAACTCGTAAAACTGTAGTCATTGCCAAACAACTAGCTAAAGGACTTACTATCTATAGCGTTACCCAAAATTACGCCAATGTTCTTTCCTGGGGTTAAGTGTTGTCCATTTCTGGCGTCACTACAAATTCTGCGACAACCGGGAAGTGATCGGAAGGCCAAACCCCCTCCCATTGCTCAGTGTCTACCTTGACTTGCCGTAGACTGATTCGGCTGTCATAGTAAATCGTATCGACAGCAGCGAATGCCTTACCTGTGAAATCGTGGAAGCTCAGCTGTTGATCTAATTCAACACCAGCAAGGGCATCGTTGAGCGTGACGCTATTGGGCAAAGGACGCTCCAGCATCTCCCGTGGAAGTGAGCCAGGGTCAGCATTGAAGTCACCGGTGAGGAATAGATAAGACTCCGTGGGCTTGAGATGACTTAAGCGATCGCCTATGAGCATTGCACTTAGCTCTCGCGCCCTAGCGCTGGCATAGTCCAGATGAGTATTAAAAACTGTAACTCTTCGTTTCTCACCCACAATGGCAAACACAGCCCAGCTCGTCATACGAGGTACGGAATTGCCCCAATCGGCACTGATACTACCAGGAATATCAGGAGTATTGCTTAAGAAAAA
>DATNQP010000224.1:0-28606 GCA_036703965.1 Leptolyngbyaceae cyanobacterium | reverse complement strand
AACGTTGGGTTTGAGGGCGATTAAAGTTTTGCTAATGACATCGGATGCACTGCAATAGCGCCGATTTCGTACCAGTAATTGGGCCCAACACCGGATTAGTCCTTTTAATCCTTCCCAGACTTGAAAAAGTGCTGGTGCTTTCCCTGGATCTGTTTTGCTAGCGACTTGCAGGTGGGGGAAAAAGGCTAATTCATAGAATAGCTGTTGTAGTTGTTGTGCGATCGCCTCTACATTTAGCTGGTCAGCTGCTGGCTCAAACAACGCATTGAACCTCGGTTCCTGCTTGGCGATAAACGCAAAATGGTCAGCTAAGTGATGAAATTCAGTGCCAATCTTCGGTGGGTTACCAGCTGGCAAAAACATCATCTTCCCACCAAAGCGATGCCCCAAATAAAATAAGCGGGGACACTCAAAGGCAACTCGAACTTTAGTAACGCTGAAAGAGCGGGGTTTAGAATTAGAAATCTTATCCACTGGCTCTGGTTTAATCGGGTTTTTGAGTTCTAGTAAACGAAGATGCACCTGAGCCAGATAAACCGTATCCATCTTGGCATACTGTAACTGCTTGTCGCTGAGAGGTCGCCGTCCCCAGTCGCTTGCCTGCTCCGATTTATCTACATTGGAGAAGTTGCAAAGTTCTTCTGCTAATGTTTTGAGTTTTAAGTTAGGTAGTTGTTTGATATCGGAAGATTTCTTTTTTAACTTCTTTGCCATCTTCCAGGTACAGGTGACGTTCTGGGCTTGCTCTTTCCCTAGAAACTTGACATCATAGTTGGCGTTATGAAAGACCTTTTCAATTTTGGGATCAGCCATGATTTGGCTAACAAAATAGTTCACCAAGTCAGGCTTATCCAATACATCTAGAACGTAAGCGCGATCGCCTGTCAAGTCTTCCGGCTCAGCCAACACCTGAATCAGAGACACTCTAGGATTAGGAGATTGCCAGTCAGCTGTTTCTGTATCTAACCAGAGAGTTTTGGCAGATGCAATTTTGGTAATTATCGAGCGGATTTCGTCTGTTTTTGTAAGGTAGGGCATTGGCTAAGATAGCCTAAATTTTATTCGCGTAAAATTCAGTAAAATTGACAACATCAACTAGCTTTCGGTATTAAACAAACTAACTGCGATTTTGGTTTTGCACGAGGGTCTAGAATTTGAATTTTATTTTCCTGACACAGTTGATCAATCAGTTTGTTAATTTTGGATTCATCCACCTTAGGAAACTGAATGCCAGCATTTTCCAGTAATGTCGGTCGCCCTAGTATTTGCTGGGTTATGACTAGATTCAACAAGAAATCCTTCACAGGTTTAAGGTCTTGATCTTTACGGCGGCGACTAACTGGAACAATGCCCAATTCTTGTAACGAAGGACAATCATGCAAAACTTTAGATTCAGGGATGATATTTTGTAACTTCTTCAAGCCAAGGGGTTCACCTCTAACAACCAAATCTCCTTCACGCGCATCTTTAACCAAGTCGTAGTAGGTAGCTAGATAGTGAACAGAGACGAGATCCGGGGTAATTCGACTATGAGGAGAACCTGTGAAGATTTGCGTATAAAGTTTGTAGCCCTTATTGTTGTGTTTACCTAATTCTTCGCCACGAATCAAGTATAGACTTCCACACAAATTTTGCTCAACTGCCTTTCGGCAAGCTTCCATTACACGGAAAAAAGTACCCATGTTTGGGTCTTCCGTCCAGACAACTCCTATCCGTTCAGGCTTACCAGGCATTTGATAGCTAAGTGAATAACTAGCGAACTTTGTTCCGGTCAGGAGTGGAACCTTTATTTTCTCCGCTTGCAAGGCAGCTAGGGATTCTTGTAGCATCTGAATTAGTTCAGATGAGGATAACTGCCGAATTTTGGTTATTCTCTGCTGAACTTTTGCAAGTTCCTCACTCCATCTCAATTTAAAATTTGCTAGTAATTCTGAATGCTCATTTTCAGGCGATTCCTCTCTGTGGGAAAATACAAACGAACCCTCACCACCCCCAATTAACCATTTCTTGTACTTTTGGAATACATTTAGTCCAAGACGGAGTGCATTTCTAGGATTGGTTTTTCCACCGGGAAATACATCTTCTAAGTGTTGCTGAGTTATAGGATAGAGGGGAGAAGGTGGTTGAGGATTTGCTTGACGGTGTAGAGAGTAGAGACGACTTGCCAAAATGGATTCTGCTGCCTTTAGAGGGATGGATTTTAGAGAAACTGTTTGGTCAATCCGATCTTTGTGAGACTGGTCAATACGACCCTTATTCTGCATCCAAGTATCAGTAGGGCTGCTGATGATTATTAACAAGTTACTATTTTCATCATGAATTTTAGTATGAACACTGAATAAGGTTTGCAAATCAGGAAAGCCATCTGGTAAACGTGCAATGCTTTCTAACTGATCGAAACACAACACAATTGGCTGTGTTTCAGTAGAAATTCGGCTAAAGTTTAATAGGGTCTCATACGCGGCTTTTTCCGAATCAATATAGTCTCCAACCCTCAAGGTTTTTAGAGAATCTTCACTTAAGCTATCTCCTCGCAACCAATCGCAGGCTAGGGGATACAATTCTGGATTAGTGAGGTCATGCAGCACTCCCAAAAAATTGTCAGCGTTGTAGATACCTTCTTGTTTGTAAGTGTCTTTGAGATGTTGAATGAATTTTTTGCGATCGCTTGTAAACGACTTCCAAAAGTCATCCTTAAAAATTCGCTGTTTTAGGCTACGCTTTGTAAAAACAGATAAGCTCTTAAGCCAGAGCATCAACTGAGAATCTTGCTGTCCCTCCGGGACTTGTACCAAGCTATCAACGGTGTAGCGCAAGATGTGCCGCCAAATTTGATCGCTTTGAGGAAATGGATTGATGTATGCAAAAAAAGCTTTTGAGTTAAGGGTGCGCTTGAGCCGACCTAACAGATAAGTTTTGCCAGAACCCGGATCGCCTTCAAGCCTAACAGTACGTGTGCGATGATCTTCAGCAACTTGATCGAGTGTTTCTTCGATTGTGGCGATCGCGTCTTGATGGATAGACTCAACCACAGGTTCTGAGTCTTTTTGCTTATGCCAAAAGTTGACAGAGCGAAAGTTATCAAAGGGGTTGGTACTTTTGAGAATTATGTTATCGATAGAAGTCATGCTACTGATATCTTTTTGTTGCACTAATCGTTTTAGGATGCTAAAAGTTGGGGTGTTGATTTTTACTCCGCCGTTAGCTGAATAAAAAACAGTGGACTACCCGCCTGCTGCTGAATTGCTGCATTAACTTCCTCTGGTGAGTAGCGAAATGCTTCTACCAGCGCACTCAGCTCAATTTGGTCACTACGTTGCAGACGATAAAGGGCTTGATCTAAGTCTTCCCGCGATAGCGACGGTTGTAACTTTTGGCGAAGATGAAAAATTGGCAAATAATTTTCCGTACCCAGTTGTTGGTCTAAGTCCCGAATGATCTGCAAAATTTCTTCGTCAGTTGGCTTGCTTATCGGTGCAGGTGTCGGTGGCAAGACGCCATCTGGCTGAAGACGCTGAGATTTCCGCAAAAAGCGGAGGTAATTGTTCAGCAAATCCAGGCTAATCTTGGTGCTTTGGAGACTGCGTTGAGATCCTATCGGGCTATACTCATCCCGCAGATATTCCTCTCCTTGCTGGGTTAGCCAAACCTCTGGTCTCTCCCTTTTCATTTTGCTTTCAGCTTCAATCAGCCCCCGCTCACTAAGGCTTTGTAAAATCACCTCTCGCTCAGCTGCTTTTAACGATTTGGCTGTGATTTCGCTGGACTTTATTTTTCCTGAAGCTGTGCCTATCTTCTCCAGCACCTTCAATTCATTAGGTTTAAGCGGCAATTGCTCTTTGTCGGTCTTGATGAGGGCGCGTCCTGGCGGTAAAATCTTGACTGAAGCAATCTCGCGGGAAAAGTCTACCAAACCGCGATCGCCCAAATCTCGACAAATTTTATCCTTCCCCTTAAAGTCTTTGAAGCTACCAGCAGAAAGGGATGACCGATAATTAGGACAACCCAACAACTTCAACAGAAACTTCAGCTCAATTGTTTCCATTTGACTACCTTCACCTCGCTACAACAACTCAGAAACGACAAGAGTGCCTAAATCCCCTAATCTATACTTAACTTATTTTTCAATATAGCAATCCTAAATGATGCGTAAACGCCAAGATACCCGACTTCTTGAACAAGTCGGGTATCTGAACAGCCCAAGTTTGCAGCATACAGCTGTGCACCCCTACGAATGTTGGCAGAAGCGTAGATTTTTCTACTTTTTCTTTAAATTCCATTTAATAGTTTTACCTACCGTTCTTGGCACACCGTATAACTTGCTAAAGAACAGATTCCAAAAATATCCATATTGAGGAAAGTATTTAACCAGTAAAACATCGGAAATAACATGGAATCTAGGAGGCTTCAACGTTGGAGGCTTATCAATATATCTGATTTGTTCTGGGTTTGGCATCCAGTGACCAATGATTGCATCCTTCTCAAAAACCTTAGCCTGCACAAATAAACCCAATAATCTATCAAACCCTGATAAAGGTATCCACGTTACTGCCCCCATTACCTTAGTAGCCTGCGACAATTCAGGAAGGGCTTGTTGAACTACCTCATTTTTCCAAACAATATTATTAAAATTCTCAAAATGTATCCCGTAATTATCCTTTCTCTCGGTAAAAGGGACTAGAGCCTGTTTTACATCAAAGCTTTTATCTAAAGGAGCAATTGGAACTTCGAGTAAACCTGTATAGTTACCATTTTGGTAAGGGTGAGGATTTTCTGCTGTTTTTTTACAGACTTCTAGCTGATTGACATCAGGAATTTCCCCCCAATCTTGCTTAATGCGCTCTTGCTCAGAAATATCGATAACAGCTTTCTTTAAGCGAAGAACTAAGCTTTGGGGGAACTTCGCAAAGTAGTCTTTTATGAGACCGACAACATCAGGATGTACGAAATCATCATCATCTAACGCAAGGACATAGTCTCCCGAAGCATTGAGTAATCCGACAAATCGTTGCATCATTTCCCCTTTGTAGGGGCTAGTCATGACTTGAACTCTAGAATCATCTACCGTTCTAATTTTGATATGAGGGGGGTAAACTAAGACGAATTGAACATCCCCCTTGACCTGTAGCAGTTGTTCTAACCAATAATCAGAAAATTTTCCTAGGGTAGGAGTAACAATAGATAGAATCGGTTTTTTAGTCATGTTTAAAGTCATAAAATTTGACGTTTGTTCTAGCAAGTCGCCAGAATAGAGAGACGCTGCTTTCTGTTGTAGCCAGACGAGCGCTGTCTAGTCAACAATTAGAAGAATCTTTATGAAAATTTTGACGATCTCGTCTACGTTTCCCTATCCGCCTAGCCGTGGGGGAACTGAGATCAGAACGTTTAACTTGCTGAAATACCTGCACCAGCGTCATGAGATTACCCTGGTTACTCAGCGCCACGGCGGAGTTTCAGACGCTGAAGTAGAAGAACTGCGAAACTGGGTGAGCAACCTGGTTGTTTTTCCGTTACCCCCAGAACCCCAAGTCAAAGCTGGTCTTAGCGGTTTGCTGGGTAAAGTGGGACGCTTCACTGAGTCAGTTTTCAAAGCAACGCCACCTAACGTATTGTATCGCTATTCCCCAGAAATTCAGGCTTGGGTGGATGCCTATGTCAAGGCAGGGAAGTGTGATGTAATCACCTGTGAGCATAGTGTGAATGAAATCTATGTTCGACCTGACTTCCGTGGGTCAGTGCGGACAGTGGTAGATGTTCATAGTTCTATCTATGGCTGGATAAGTAACCATTTAGAAATGGGAGCCTCACCTAATGCATTGCGCGATCGCCTGTATCTTTCTTTAGTATTAGCTCGATACGAGAAACGTTACTGTTCCAAATTCTCCAACATTGTTGTAACGACTGACGATGACCAGCGGCAACTTCATAAACTTAGTTCAGACGCCCAGATTGATGTGATTCCCAATGGCGTTGATTTGCACCTGTTTCCCTATCGTCAGGCTGATCCGGGTGGACATGGGTTAATCTTTGTAGGTGATATGAGTGCTAGCCACAACATTGACGCCGCCCGCTTCTTTGCCCTAGAGGTATTGCCCTTACTACAACAGGATTACCCCGATGCCACTTTTAGTATTGCCGGAGGGCGACCTACAACGGACGTTTTAAAGCTCGGAGAACGCCCTGGTGTGATCGTCACAGGTCGCGTCCCTTCGATGGTAGACTACCTGCATCAAGCTGCTGTGTGTGTAGTACCACTGCGGACTGGGTTTGGGATTAAGAATAAAACACTGGAGGCAATGGCAGCAGGAACGCCAATAGTAGGAAGCGATCGCGGTTTGGAAGGACTGGCGATAGATAGTCCCGATGTCCCCTTGAGGGCGTTACGGGCGAATCAGCCAGCGGAGTATGTGTCTGCCGTGACGCGGTTATTTGAAGACTCCCAACTGCGACAACAACTCTCCCAAAACGCGCGATCACTCATTGAGAAGAACTATACATGGGAACGTGCCGGTGAGCTTTATGAACAGGTGCTAAAGGGTTGAAGGATGGAAGCATGAAGACTCCCCGTGATTCACAACATCGCCGAGTGCCAGTCAAAACCACTCCTCTGGCAAAGAAACCTTCTGGAAAACGGGTAGTCAGGGTCAATAAGCAACCACCTGTGCAAAAGTCACCGTGGAGTGGTTGCCTTGCCACCTTGGGTGCGATCGCTATCTTAATCACAACTGGCGGTGTAATTGTCGGTGGTATTTGGTTAGCGATTCTTTTGATGATCAACCCTAATGCTGGGGTCTGGCTGAATCAATTTTTGCCCGAGTGGACTCGCATCCCCATCGCCGATGCCTCGCCCCCCCAGACTCTTGCCGCTATCCAAGATGAGGTTCGCCAAAGCGGACTCATCCCTGGAGAACCGTTGCCCCTCGATTCTGAACTGTTGCTACCACTCTTTACCTCAGCGCCGAATTGCCAGACTGATTGTGAACAGATTGTTGAACTTAGAGTCTATCAGCCCAGTCAACTCAAGGGTGAGCAAGGACTTTACCAGCTTGTCAGTCAACTTCCCATCAGTGGACCAGAAGAGTACTTTGTTCTTTCTCCCTCAGCCACTGCCGAAGTAGATAACGCCAGTTTATCCCGTAAACTCCCCTTAACAAAACTCACTCGCTTCGACGACAAAGCCCCAGCAGCGGGCTTCTGGTTTAACCTCTCTGGGCAACGCGTCGGTGGTGATACACCCATGACTTACGGACAGGTGATTCACTACAACCCTGACCAAATGCACCTGAGTGTCATGTTGCAGTGGACAGCCCCAAATGAACACCAGCCCTACTGGCAGGAACTGACTGGCACTTCAACACCGGAATTAGTGATTGATCGGACTGTTGGCTTGGAACCGCAGTTTACGGTTTACCAGATTCAACCCCGCAAGTTTGTGCCTGACCCCATTTATTTAGAAGAAATTTCTCTGGCACTACCTGCCTTAAATACTCAAGCCTATCGCAATGCCTTGATGTTAGCTCGTAGTGGTTTGTGGTCTCCCGCTTGGCAAGCGTTGCAATCTCAGAAGAAAACAAATTGGTCAGGGGTTGCCCAAGCCCAAATGGATGTGATTCGATTGCACGCGCAAGTCACACAGAATCAGGCAAAGCAAGCCTGGGCAACTCCCAGCCAACAAATCTTCGCCAATCTTATTGATGGTCGCTGGGCGGATGCCTTGTTAGTGTTTCAGGCAGCTGATGCCGGTGCGCCGGTACAGGAGATTGCGACCCTGCTGAAGACGGATACTGGGGGATTGTGGGACCGCACTCAAGCGGCACTTAAGGTGAACCCTAAGGATAACAATGTCAAATCTTGGGGAGCGCTGATTTTGGCAGCCCAGCAAGGACGTGAAAAAGCGATCGCCTACTTAAAGCAACTATCGCCATCGGCATCGTCCTCCCCATCCCCAACCCTCGCATCAACCAAGGAAACACCGGAAATTAGTCAGGAGATGAAGGAATTACTCGACCATTTGGAGGCAGCTTTTCCTGAAACATCACTCACCATCAGTCATGCGAGTCAAATCCTTGGCTCCGCACAGCTAGTAACAAATGTCAATCCCAAAGATTGGCAGCAACCCGAAGACCTAGGCTGGCAGCAAGGAACGAGGCAAGACCCTTCCCAACCCCCTATTCTTCAACGAGAGGCAAAGCAAGTCTGGTATCAGGTGCAGGTATCAGCATTTAACGATGGTCAGCGCTGGCAGCAGACGCCTTTTACGAATTTGCAGTTGCCAACATTCGCCCCAATCAAGCAGTTGTGGAAGTATCTGGGCTTAGATACTGATTCCCAGATTCAGATTAGTGTCTGGACGCCTGAGGGACAACAGGAAACAACCATAGCGACTGTCAAAGCCGTTTCCTACCAGGGCGGGGTAATCCAGCTGTTAGCAGCAGGAGAAGCACTCCCGGCGATCACACCAGCCGCAAGTGCTTCTCCGAGAAAGCGCCCTCTAGCCTACACAGACAGCGCATTTCGCTGGTTAGAGCCTGATTCCATCCTGTTGTCAGACCTTAACAAGGCACAGCCTCAGTGGGTGTCGGCAATCCTTCCAGCACTGGGGCGCGAGTTAGTCAAGAGCGGTCAGCTCAAATCAGTAGCACTTTCCAGCGCCGCTGTGATGCTCCGCGAAATGGGACCCTGGTTAGTTCAACTCGTGGATTTAACCGGTAACAATGCGCCAGAAGCCGTGCTGACCCTCTATGAAGACCGCTCCGGAGCATTGAAAAAGCTAGATGTCAAACAACCTATCAAAAATAGCCAGCGGTATAAGCCCCGCACTCTAATTTTTTCGGACACAGGTACCTTGCTCTACAGCGAATTCTCCAAAAATGCCAGCGCCTCACTGACGGCGATGGCAGACTTAGGAGATGGTGGTCCTGCTGCTTTGGTAATTCATGAGAAGAGTAACTACAGCCTCAAGCGTTGGTCACCTCAGGGCAAGCGTTTTGAGTAGTAAACAGCCATCAAGGATTTATAGCAGTCGCCAAGGCAATTAGGACTCTCGCCAAATACTGAAACCTTAACCAGTCAATATGCATCCCTTCTGCCAGGTCACTGAGCGTGTCGAAGTGCTGCCCTCTGCCCTCTGCTTTTTGCTATAACTTGCCCTAGTTATAGTTCTAGGACTTAGTTTTGGGAAAACTTAAATTAGAGCTGAATTCCCAAAACACAGAATAGATACATGGATGCTAGCGAATTTCTGGACCGTTATGCAGCAGGAAGGAGATACTTTGGTGGTGCTGACCTGATTAGTGCCACTCTAAGCGGTGCCAATCTAATTGATGCCGACTTGAGTGGTGCTGATTTGAGTGGTGCTGATTTGAGTGGTGCCAACCTCAGCGGTGTCAACTTGAGTTATGCCAACCTCAGTGATGCCAACTTGGGTTTTACTAACCTGAGTCATACCAACCTGAGTCATACCTGCCTGAGTGGTGCTAACCTGAGCCATTCCAACTTAAATCGTGCCAATCTGGGTTTTGTTAACCTGAGTGGTGCCAACCTGATTAGTGCCAACTTGATTAGTGCCAACCTGATTGGTGCCAACCTGGGTTTCGCTAACTTGGGTTTTGCCAAATTGAGTGATGCCAAGCTGGGGGGTGCGGAGCTGATGGGTGCCGACTTGATTGGTTCTGACTTGATTGGTGCCGACCTAATGGGTACAAACCTAAGTTTTGCCAACCTGGGTATTACGGACTTAATTAATGCCAATCTGAGTAGTGCTGACCTAAGTGGTGCCAATTTGATTCACTCCAACCTGAGTGGAGCTAACCTACATAAAGCCAAGTTATATCGGTCTAATCTCGCTTATGCAACGCTAAAGGGAACTAACTTACGCAATGCCGATTTAAGGGATGCCAACTTAGCTGGAACTGACTTGACCGACGCCGACCTGGATAAAGTGAACCTAGAAGGAACATCGCGAAGTTTGGCGGGAAGTTCTAATAAAAGTAATCAGACTATTAAGACTACCTACGAATGGAACGGTTTTTACTTCCGCTCAAAAACTGAAATTAAAATCGCCAAAGCGCTTGACCGTGTTGGCGTTCTTTTCTATCCAAATTGTAAGGCTCGCCTCAAGGCTTCCAGAAACGGAGATAGTAAAGACACTGACTTTCTAATTTTCTACCAGGGTAAGTGGGGAATTCTTGAAGTAGATGGGGAGTTGGGCAATCCAACTGTTCACACAGTATATGATCATGAACGCGATCGCCTTTTTAAACTGCATGGCATTCCCATTGTTGAGCATTACGATGTTACTCAATGCGAGAAACAACCGGAGCGGGTTGTACAAGAATTTTTAGATATTTTGAAACGCGCTTAGTATTGAAACTGCAATTAGATGGGTGCGTTGTTCCAAACAGATGAATAAACCCAGATTCCACAGCCAGGGGCTGGAACAATCGGTTTTTTCGGAAGTGGGGACTAGAGACTAGTAATTTTTAATACTTAGGATACTTAGAATGATCTTCCTAGCTCCTAGTACCCAGTCACCAATCCCCACCCTATGTAGTGTGACACTTCAGGGTGAAGGTAGAGTACAGCTAATCAGCAGTGCTGTGCTGGGATTTCGGCTCAAAACTAGGCGCGTAAACCTGTAATAAGCTACTCACTTGCTTAAGGACATCATTTCCTGTGCTTTTGCCGATCGCTTGGCGCTCAGAGCCAAAGTCCGGTCGATCCAGATTGCGGGCGATCGCACTTCCGACTTGCTGAGTAATCAACTCTTGGAGTTCCTCTTTCGCTCGCTGACGCTGGTATTTAGCACCTTCTTCGGTAGTGGCATAAAGAGGAGGGAGTCGATTTAGTGCGTAGGCGGCAATATCTCCGACATCTAGGACGCGCTCACTCGTGGCTTCGATTTCGGCAACTCGTGAGATCGCTTCTGTGAGAACCAACTCCTCCATCACATTGATGAACTGCTTGCGAGGAACTGCAACCACTTCACCCGTTAGTAGTGCCCCCATTAGACGATCCAATGCCATATATTCTTCAATCGAAAGCTCCGAGGCGGTATCACAAATACGTCCTACCTCGGTTTCCATGACTGGGGTCAAGTAACCATCTTGCAGAGCTTGTTCTACGATTTTTTCAATACTCATGAGGTTGGAGTGCGGTCCCGGTAGCAGCCAGCAAGGGAAAACCCTGCCACAATCTTTATTCAAAACAACACAAAATCCCGTGAAACGTGGAAAACTTCATCAAAACTTAAAAAAAGCTTTAATCAAATCCTTGAGAGCGCCAAGGCGCTGGATCAACAGACAGTCCGTGAACATACAGACCCCAATGTAAATGTGGACCGGTTGACGCACCAGTAGAACCAATCGCCCCAATTCTTTGACCCGCTTGCACAAAATCCCCTTCTCGGACATCAATGCGGCTCAGATGCAGCATGATACTAGTGACACCTTGACCGTGGTCAATTCCCACCGTATTGCCATGTACCCGGAATCCCTGAGATACCCTTCCCACCAAAGCAATTCGACCAGGTGCCGGTGCTACGACGGGTGACCCCATCCCTCCGGCATAGTCAACGCCACGATGGTAGTAGTCCTTAGCAAAGACACCATTGTAATAACGGCGGATGCCATAACCTGCCGAGATTCGACCGCTATTGGGCTTCAAGAACGATCCCTTCCAAAATTTTTCTGGTGTCTCCAACGCTTTGAAAGCCGCTACACGATCCAGTTCTTGCTGCGTTGCCTCCGCCCCCGCTGCGCCTGAAAGTCGAATGCGTTGTGTTGGAAACGATCGATTCCGCAACGGCACTGCCAAATTTTTCACCTCTCCTTCCCCTGCCACCTGAATCTGTAAAGTTCCAGGTTTATCCAGAGGTGTCGTCGGCACTAAGGCTCGGAAATTACCAGAATTCGTTACAAAAGTTGGATAGGTCTTCTGACCCATTTTGACGGTTGGAGTGCTGCTCAGCGTAGGATTCTGCTGAACTACCAATGACAAAGTATCCCCCAACTGGGGATTACTGGGTGACAAACGTACTTGCAACGCTCGTGCTGGCACAGCTAATGCAATCAGCGAAATAACTATACCAAGAGCGAGACTGATTTGAAGCCATTTAGGACGTTGGCGTCGCATCCACAAAACAGCAGTGCCAAGCCAAGTTCGGCGGGGGCGCGATTGAGATGGAGTAGTCATCGATGGCACAGATAATTATCCCTATCAGATTACGGTTATTAACACCAGTTAGCTAAGCTGCTGTATATCTAAAGTGCAAGTTTTACATTCGGAAAAGGTCTGTAGGCTGTAGGCTTTGTTTTATCTAGCCCAGTGGCAAAAAACAGTGTTCAGAACATGTAAATTAAATGCGCGGCAGCTTATAGCGGATAGACTATCACCTTGCTCCAGGTGTTTCCAACGGCTTTAGCCGGAATTTTCCACTAGCTGCTACAGAAGCGTTCAGAGAAACCGGAAAACTTTGTATCCTAAAGTTTATACAGCTTAATAATTTTCTCAGCTAAGAAACTGGTGCAAGAAGACTTCCGACTGATCATCGACTTCGTGTCCGTTCTCGCGGCAGCTGCCGCCGGTGGTCTATTTGCCGCGCTCTGCCGTCAACCAGCGCTGTTGGGCTATCTCCTTGGGGGAATGATTGTTGGCCCCGCAGGTCTTGGTCTGATTAAAGAATTAGTGCAGATAGAGACCCTGGCTCAGTTTGGTGTGGCTTTTTTGTTGTTCGCACTGGGGGTTGAGTTTTCCCTGGCGCAACTCAAAAAAGTCCAGGCGATCGCTCTAGGAGGCGGTGGGCTACAAATTGTCCTTACTGTCCTTGTAACAACATTAGTATCTCTAGGAATGGGCTGGGTGACCTCACCCCCACAAGGTGTCTTCCTAGGGGCGATTTTATCGTTATCGTCAACCGCTGTTGTCCTCAAGTGCTTGATGGAGCGCAACGAAACGGAAACGCCCCACGGGCAGGTAATGCTGGGGATTCTGGTCGTGCAAGACCTGGCATTGGGCTTGATGCTGGCGGTATTACCAGCGCTCGATAAACCCCCAGAAGCGATTGGGATAGCGGTGGGATTAGCCCTATTAAAAATCGGGTTATTTGCCGCTGGTGCGATCGCGGTAGGAATTTGGCTGATGCCCCAAGTGTTGCGACTCCTTGCCAAGACAGAGAGTCGAGAGCTGTTCTTGCTGGGCGTCGTTACCCTGTGTTTGGGAATTGCCCTCCTGACAGAGCATTTAGGGCTTTCGATTGAAATGGGGGCATTTGTTGCCGGTTTGATGATTTCCGAGGTGGAGTACGCCGACCAAACTCTAACCTATGTGGAACCGCTCCGGGATGTATTTGCCGCGCTGTTTTTTGCGGCGATCGGGATGCTGATTGACCCCCTTTTCCTATGGAACAATCTAGAGTTAATTTTGGGGCTGGTTTGTCTCGTATTTGTCGGCAAGTTTTTGATTGTGACGCCCCTAGTTAGGGTATTTGGTTACCCATTGAGAACTGCCATCATTGCGGGTTTGGGACTGGCTCAGATTGGGGAATTCTCCTTTGTGCTGGCGAGTGAGGGACAATTCCTTGGATTGGTTTCCCGACGAGTTTATCTACTCATTTTGGGGACAACTGCCGTTACTTTAGTGGTTACTCCCTTTGTCCTACAACTGATTCCTCAATTATTTAAATGGGCGGAAACGCTGCCACTGCTGAAGCGATTTTTTGACCCAATGGATGCTCCCCTGGAAGTATCAGCCGATGCCCAACAGATGCAAAATCATGTGGTGATTTGTGGCTACGGACGGGGGGGGCGTAATTTAGTGCGACTGATGCAGGAGCATAAATACTCTGTATTGGTAATCGATCAATCCGAACGGGTAATTGAGCAACTGCGAGATGCCAAAATTCCTTATGTTTATGGCAATGCCGCTAGCTTGCACGTATTGGAAAAAGCCGGGGTGGATAAGGCGCAGTCGATGGTCATTACGCTGCCAGACCCGATGAGTACACGGCTGTCTCTGAAGCGATCGCTAGAGTTGAATCCAGGCCTGGATGTGGTTGTTCGTGCTAACACCGACCGGGATATCGAACTCCTATACCAACTGGGAGCGTTAGAGGTCGTTCAGCCTGAATTTGAAGCAAGTTTGGAACTGGCGACTCATTTGCTATCCGGACTGGGATTGCCAACTTGGTTAATTCAACAGGAAATGGAACAAATTCGCAGCTCCCATTATCTAGATTTGCGCCCAGAACAACCGCAGTCTCAGATTGCCAGGGATTTGCGAACGGCAACCGAGGCGATGAACCGCAAGTGGTACGCCTTGCCGGAAAATTCCCCACTAACCGGTATGACACTGGAACAAGCGAATATTCGCCGCTTGACAGGTGTCAGCTTGATGGCGATTCGCCGCGCTCAAGGAGAGGAAATCGACTATCCGGATGATCGAGTCAAACTCCAAGAAGGCGATCGCCTTTTGGCGGTGGGAGAACCGGATGAACTCGCTGCCTTTAACGAACTCGCTAAGGGCGAAATGGCAATTCCAGGCGGCAGTGGTCCCTGCCAGTGGTTACTGGTACCAGAGCAAAGCCCAGCTCACGAGAAAACCCTCTCTCAGCTGCATTGGAGGCGTCAGTATGGCATTCAGGTACAAGCGATTCGCCGGGAAGGCAAATTTATCCGCTTCCCAGATGGCAGTACCGAGGTGCGGACAGGAGATCACATACTCTTATGTGGTGGCAGTTACCCACTCAATCAATTGCAGAAGTGGCTGGTACCAGCACCTCTGCAACCCGTAGTGTCGATTCCGATTATTAAGGCACCTGTGAGTGAAGCCCTACAAGAGTTTCTTCCCCTGGATAGTCAGCGAACTAGCGATTAGCTACTCGAACACTTGAAGGGAACGCTCCCCTGCCTTACCGCTCTGTGGCTTGATGTAGGCAATTGCATGACGCCAGATAATCGTTGGACCATCCTGAGTAATGAGACATAGGCAGTTTGGGTCTTGCCAACGAAGCTGACCACTCATCAAATCTTGGGTAACCAGTTTTAGCTCAACCTGTTCTCCCTCTTTTATGAAGCCTTGAATTTGACGAACGCTAGGCAGACCGGTCTCCAATTCAGCCATAATCAAATCCTTAAGCAAGTAGAGAAATTTATGGGAATCGAATTTACAAAGTACCACGGTCTGGGCAATGACTTCATTCTGATTGACAATCGGACTTCCACCGAACCGGTCATTACCTCTGAACAAGCTGTGCAACTATGCGATCGCCATTTTGGCATTGGTGCCGATGGTGTTATCTTCGCCCTGCCGGGACAAGACGGTACTGACTATACCATGAGGATTTTCAACTCCGATGGCTCAGAACCAGAGATGTGTGGCAACGGCATTCGCTGTTTAGCTCAGTTTATCGCTGATTTAGAGAGAAATTCGACACAGCAGGCTCAATATCGCATTCATACCCTGGCTGGGGTCATTACACCGAAGCTGATAGGTAAGGGTCAAGTTACTGTCGATATGGGCAAACCCCAACTGATGGCAGGTGAAATCCCCACAACGCTGGTGTCAGCTGAGGAAAAGGTGATTAATCAAGCGTTATCTGTTGCTGAGCAAACCTGGGAGGTTACTTGTGTCAGTATGGGTAATCCTCATTGCATCACCTTTGTCGAGGATGTAGCTGCGATTCCTCTGGAAACTATTGGTCCGCAGTTTGAGCATCACCCAGCCTTTCCGCAGCGGACGAATACAGAATTTATTCAAGTCGTGCGCCCAGACTATCTGAAAATGCGGGTATGGGAGCGTGGGGCTGGGATAACTCTGGCTTGTGGCACGGGAGCCTGTGCAACTGTGGTAGCGGGGGTATTGAGCGGAAGGTGCGATCGCACCTGCACAGTTGAACTCCCTGGTGGCTGTCTGGACATTGAATGGTCAGAGCAAGACCAACGGGTTTACATGACCGGACCAGCGGAGCGAGTATTCAGTGGCAAGATATAGTTCTACTTGTGTAGTCCTCACTATAAGGTAATGGCGATCGCGTTTCTGATCCATAGCAATCGCCACATAGGTTAGGACGCAGCAGTAACACCTGGCACCTGCTATACAAGCTCACCAGCTAGGATTGAATTCAATTCGGGCGTTGGATTATCTTTTCCAGAACCCGTCGCTTCGCTTTGGAGTCGATGCCAATCAGGCGCACATACTCACCACTATGCTCAGCTAGGCTCTCTGCTAAAGCAATTATCGCTTCCGAAGCCTCATTCCCCTGGAACGAATTCCCACTTTGCCAAGCATTATTCCGAACTCGACGCTCATTCCCGTACTCTATCCCCAGGCGATAACCTTGAGCCAAAAGCTCACGGATTTGCTCCTGCGTTTCTAAATCCAAAGGTATACTCGGTACCTGCTTGTTGCGCGTCTCGGAACCTTTGGAGCCGTTAGAACTGTTAGCACTGTTTGGCTCATTGGCTATATCATTACGAGTGACCGCCTTTGTGCTTTCCTGCTGTAGGTCAGCTGGACGGGTAGCATTGACCGGCTCTTGAGGAGTGAACCGCACAGCTAGGGCTTGATTGTACTCCCTTACGAGTCGCATATCCTCCACCTGCTTCTGTTCCCCAGTCAACAGGTTTCCGAACTCGATTAAGCGAGGCAGTTTAAAATCCGGATTGGGAAATTTTGGCGGTTCTTGGGCACTATTGACCAAACGAGAAGATACCCGGTTAATCCCAACCTCGTGGATGAACTGACGAATTTGTTCATCGTAAATGCGCGATCGCAAAGCACTAAAGAAATCAATGGCTTGATTGGGGAAGGTATCGACTAACTCTTCAATCTCACGGCGAGGCAGTTTATCTTCAGAAAAGATGCCGCCAACAATACCTATTTTGTCTTCTCGGTCGGGTTCCCAGAAGAACTTCTCCATCCGACCATCCCGAATCAAGGGCGCATACAGCGTGGAAAAGTCATTTCCTGTAACAATAATAGGTACACGATGGAGCGGTGTTGCGTCATAACTGCCAGGGAGTTGCACATCTGTGGGGTTATCGGCAATATTCATCAATGTGCCATTCACCAACTGGGTATTCACAGTGTATTGAGTACCTTGATCGAAGCGTCCTGCCCCAGCATCCAAATCGTTGATCATCAATACAGCCATCTTGCCCCGCACTTTGATTAATTCGGCAGCTTCCCGATAACGCAGGCGGATTAAACGCGCTGGATCTCCTGCATCGGGGCTTTCTAACTCGCCAGCCGACATATGGACGGCTTCAACACCCATGCGCTCAAACACTAACTCGCATTGAAAGGACTTTCCCTCTCCCTTGCGACCATGAACACCGAGAATTAGGGGAACTCGTACTCCAGGGAGGTCTAAATAATTTTTAGTGATATGAACGGCGAGTTTGTCCAGGAAGCGGGGTGAAATGTAATAGCTCATCGGTCTATTTTTCGCTTTTTGCGATCGCTCAGATGCCTTTGTTAAGATTCTATAACAATACCCAGTATGAGAATGCGTTGATCAATGCGATCGCTTCTGTAATGGGTGGCTGGAGAGAGCACAAACTTTTAGTAGTGCCAAAATTTAAAGGCTATTCCATTCTTCAAGCGTAATTTCCTGCTCTAGAATCTCCTCAACTTCCTGAATCATCATTCGCAGCTGAGGAACAGAATACTCATCATTAGAGGGAATCGCTAGGCGATGTTGCTCGTAAGCCATAAACTGGTGCTTTGTTCCTGAAAAAGGTCCTTCAAAGCCAAGCTTACGCAACTTCTTGACAAAATCTCGACGTTTACAGGGTGTCCATCCGCTCAAGGGTTGGCTCCTGGTTTAGATCGATGCCATCAATGACGGGTAAGGAATGTCTGAGTTTTAAACCCATCAAAATCCAGTCTTCCAGTGTTGAGCGTAACTCATCCTCGCACTCTCGCAACGTTACTCCAAAGGCTACCACTCCCTTACAAACCGGAATTCTCCCGGCAAATGTGCCGTCTTCCAGTTTGTCGTAAACTGCCTGTGCGATCGCTTTATCCACATAGTCACTCAGGATAAATCGTACAGTCATTCAATCTCCCTAGTGCCATTGGTGTTTTCATCAATTGTAATTTCCTATGGCGATGATGGAGAGCGATAAACCTATAAGGATGCTACGCGATCGCTTCTTTGGGTTCAATCTCGTTGAAAAGGCAGAGGGCAGAAGGCAGGAGGCAGGAGGCAGAATGGGATTCAGACCCCTCCTCTTATACAAGCCACTGAACGAGAGTTCAGTGGGGGCTTGATACCCTTGCTCCGGCTCGACGTTCGGCTGAGCGCGGTTCGGCTGAGCGCTCACCGTCGAAGCCTCAAGTCGAAGCCTGAGCGCTCGCCGAACGTCCTTTCGGTCGGCAGAAGGTTTACCTTCTGCCCTCTGCCCTCTGCCTTCTGCCTTTCTTTGGTCAAACTCCTCAGCGCCTAATTTCTCCCTTCCACTGAATTTTTTGTTCTGTAGAGTTTCCGGCAAAGGAGCGAGTTGCTACCAAATCAATCTTGATTGCCACTCCTGGTCTTAGGAACTGGGATTCTATTGGCAGCTTTCCTAAATTAAGAGTAAAGCGATTATTGTCACGACTGACCAGTTCAGCCGGGATATTGCCCTCATACCTTGTTCTGTAATCATAGTCTCGGTCAAAGCGATCGCCTGATCGGGTTGAGCTGTACTTAATCCGGAACTGAGTCGAAACTAAATTAGACTTTCTAGCCGCATCTATTAAAACAAAATTCAGATCGGGTCCATTCCCTGAGAAATCTGATCTCTTTAGCTGAGTGGCTTCGCTCTTGAGGATGACAGCGGAAGCGACAAACTGTGTCACGCCATTTTGCTGTGATGTTGTGCCATCAACCCAAACATCTTCAGGAAAGGAAACCTTTACCTGTTTGTCGTCTTCTAGACTAATCGTGACATCTTGACCATTGAAATCACTAAGCGATCGTTCTGCATTCCAAACAAGCTGAAAAGAACTTTCAATGCGCTCAATAAACTCACGATATTGATCGGCAATCATAGAACCCGGTGCTAAAAGGGAAGCTGCACCGTTGTGGGTTTCCCATTTATTCTTAGAAAGTGCGAAAACCCTGTCTTTCAATTCAGGCATGCTAACAGTTGCAGTTGGCTTGTCAGGAGCTAATGGCTCACTACGATTAATCAAAGTCAGGCTGCCAAGCTGTCCATCGCTCCCATCTCTGCCATCTGTCCCATCTGTGCCATCCTTGCCATCTTCACAATCGAACTTACGAGTTGTGCAACGATAGTCAGGACTTCCTGGGGTACCCGTGCAGGTTTGTCGCTCCCAGCGACGTTCTTGACATCTGCAACCCTCGCCACCATAAGCCCGGCGACCTGAGCGCCCTCCCCTGCCACCGGCTGTTCGCACGGAGATTTTTTTCAGATCTGCGAGATTGGTGTAATAAACGCTCAATGAACCCCCATCACCCCCATTACCCCCATTTCCACCATTGCCGCCTCCGCCACCATCAGGCGCACGCAGGTCACGATTCACGTCTCGTGGCTGACTACCACAATTGGCATCGCTGCCATCTCTCCCATCTTCGCCATCTTCGCCATCTTTGCCCGACAGATCTAGATTGACTGGAGAACCGTCTGCAAAAATCGTTTGACTCTCACCGTCCCGACCTTTTCTACCAGCTTGTCCATTGAAGCCATCTCGACCATTATGCCCAAAATCGCTTGCTTGGGCGCTCCAAGCGAACAAAGGACACAAAATTGATTTTGAGGAGGGAAGAGCCAGGAAGCTAGGAAAGGTTAGGAAGACCAAAAACAGAGAAAGCTTGCCTAGAAAACGTATTTGCACCAACGTAATCCTGTCTACTATTCGGGAAGGGGCGTTGCCCAGCAATCAGGATGACTGAATTGGATAGTCGTTAGTTCCAAACTTTTTGACGAGGCTATCAGCGCAAAGCGTTCAGCTATCAGGTCAGGGACTTCCAAAGCAAATCGTCCTAACAAGGATTGTAGGGGCTAAGGATTCCTTAGCCCCTACGATAGCGCTTGCATAGCAGAGCTTAATTGAGTGAAAATGCCTTAGTCTTCGTGATCTTCAAACGGATCGCTCAATTCCGCCGAAGGAGGGCCAAAGGAGGTGTATATCGAGAAGCCGGTAACGGCGAGAACAAAAACGCCGATAGAAATGCTAAGAACTATTGCGGGTTCCATGATTTACATAAATTATGATTCCTGTTCCTCTATAATATTACGGAACATTACAAAAAATCTATTGAGATTCATCATAGGTGACTCATGGCACAGCGGACTTGGCTGGGAGAGATCCTCAAACCCCTTAACTCTGAGTATGGTAAAGTTGCCCCTGGCTGGGGTACTACTCCACTAATGGCAGTCTTCATGCTGTTATTTTTCGTCTTTTTACTGATTATTTTGCAGCTGTACAACTCGTCACTGCTGATTGATGGCATTGATGTGGATTGGACAAGCTTAGGCCAATAATTTGCTGCCCTTACGCTTCCAGTTAAGCTTTGACTTCCCGGCTCGTCCGGGTTTTTTTGTTAGTCATATACTGAGGACTGGAACTCTTCCCTCGACAACTTGCAGGAGGTTACGAAGTGAACGTTTTTGGTATTGGTCTGCCGGAAATGGCGTTGATTATGGTCATCGCCCTATTGGTATTTGGACCAAAGAAGTTACCGGAAATTGGCCGGAGTCTAGGTAAGGCAATTCGAGGCTTTCAAGATGCCTCTAAGGACTTTGAAGCTGAGTTTAAGCGCGAAGCTCAACAGCTAGAGGAAGCTGTGAAGACTCCAACGCTACCTGAATCAAAGGAAGTCGTTACCAAGGACGCTGTTACAGCTGAGTCTAACAATCACGCGACTACTTCTTCTCAACAAAGCTGAGACCTGCAATGCCTGCTTTCTTGCAAGCCCGCCTAGGCGGGCTTTAAACGTTTGAAGGGCAATTGTCATGTGTTAGGCAAAGTGATTCGCCCGCATCAACTGGCAAAAAAACACATTTTCGTGAAATCTGCTGACCCTGAAAACCCAATCCAAGTTGATGCAGAAAATAAGCTAAGTCCTTTTCACGGCTGGAATTGCCCCAGTTGGAGCCTTGGAACAGTTCCATCAGATCGCCTCAGGACTCAGGCTTCCCATTCTTTTGGTTGGGGGGAGCCTCAAACTTGTAACCGACACCTCGAACGGTTTGAATTAATGACGGCTGACTGGCGTCAAGTTCAATTTTCTTGCGAATTTGACCGATGTGAACGTCAACTACCCGTTGGTCTCCTACATAGTCGTACTCCCAAACTTCCTGGATTAGCTCGGAGCGACGCAGTACTCGACCCGGATGACAGGCGAGAAAGTGTAGGAGATCAAATTCTAGGGCAGTTAAAGCCACAATTTCGTTGTTGAGAGTTACCTCCCGGCGACCGGGATCAATAACTAACTGGTCGAAGACGAGGCGCTGCTGTTCAGTCGCAGTAACGACTCGCTGGCGTTTCAAAATCGCTCCAACTCGATTTTCTAGTTCTTGCAAATCAAAAGGCTTTGTGAGATAGTCATCCCCACCTTGTTTAAACCCTTTGTCTTTGTCCGCAGCATCTCCCCGACTGGTGAGAAACAGCACAAAGACATCGGTGCGGCTTTGCATTTCTTTACACAGGTTGTAGCCAATGGCATCAGGCAAATTCACATCCAAAATTACCAGGTCTGGATTGAATTGCTCGAACAGTGCTAGAGCCGTCTTACCATCATGAGCCGACTCCATTTGATAGTTTTTCTTGCCCAAAAAGCGAAGAATTAAATTTCGGATTGACGGGTCGTCGTCCACGACAAGAATCTTGGCGGAGGCCATGGTCATAACTTTCCACGGAGAACTGGATTCAGGGATCAACACGCAGATTTTTCACACCAATGGTGTATTGAGCATTTTAGACAATTATCGTCGTAGAATTAGGGGATGCCAATAGCTTTTGACACCCTACGTAAGTTGGATAGTTGAGAAATTCCCCAAAAGCATGATAGCTTTTGGCACTTGAGGAAGTGTTTCTGGTGAAATTAAAAGTGTTTGTCTCACAAAGCACTTGTGTTTAGGGATCAAGCTACACTAGCTTGCAGGAGAGTTGGCATGACATTCGCTCACAACTAACGTGTTACCTGTCGGTAGACTGCGTCAGCATTGAGCGTCATCAGTGCCTAAACCTATAACCAGTGTAGAGTCACTGTCATACCAGTGAAAAGAAGGGATGTCTCGGAGGTTTTGAATGAGTGATCAAAATCCCTACGAAAAGCTTGGGGTTACGGAAGACGCTTCTTTTGATGAAATTCAGGATGCGAAAGGACGCTTGATGCAGCAGCATCGTGGCGACCAAAAGCTTGTAGAATCTGTAGAAGCTGCATACGATGCGATCATTATGGATCGCCTCAGAATGCGCCAAGAAGGAAAAATCAAGGTTCCAGAACGCATTCGTTTCCCGGAGAGATTGTCTCAAGCTCCGCCGAGTTTTACCCAGACTCCCGCGAATCGCTCTCAGGCATGGCTGCAACGGCTGTGGGATACTCCAACGCCAAGAGAGCTGCTCTGGCCAGCGGTTTCGTTCTTGCTATTGAGCGGTCTGACTGTTTTTTATCGTACCCCTGATGAGTCGATTCTCCCGTTAGTTTTGGCGTTGGGCTTTGGATGTAGTATTTATTTTCTCAATCGCAAAGAACAACAATTTGGCCGCGCTGTAGTACTAACGTTAGCTGGTCTGCTCCTGGGTTTAGGATTGGGAACTTTGCTAGGTGGTTTGCTGGGGACGCAAATTGCCAATATTGGCTTGAGATCTGAGGAACTTATCACATTGGTGACATTTTTCGTTTTCTGGTTGATTAGTAGCTTCCTACGTTAGCCCCAACCTTATGATTTTTTTGCCAAAGGGGTGCATCTAGGGCGGGGTAAAGCGTGAGGAGTATCCTACTTTCAACAGAATTAACAGATTTTTGCCACAGGGTCTCTAAGCCTGAGAAAATACAAATCTGCCGCTCCGGAGTATGCGATCGCTGACAATCATAAACTTTTATTAATTTTTATAAAGGCATTCCTGGAAACCCCGTGAAGAAACTGGGGAGGCAAGGGCAAGCGAGTTTTAACCTGCCTATAACGAGTTTTAACCTGCCTATAAATTTATCGACTTCTGACATCCTCAAGAGAGTGTCAATTCAGTTAGTAAGGACCACGAATGTGGGTAACAACTTCAGTCTCGTAGAAGACTTTCAGTCTCTCGTGTTCTTGGTCGCTTAGAGGAGGCAACTCACTCACAGCTGCATTGGCAGACGCCTGCTGGGGATTCTTAGCACCAGGAATCACAACACTGATGGCATCATAATCGAGGCACCAGCGCAGAGCCATCTGGGTCATGATTAAGCGGCTTGGCACCATCGGGTTGAGGGAGTCGGCTAATTCCACGCCTTTTTCAAACATGAGTCCTGCAAAAGTCTCACCAACGTTGAAGGATTCACCGTCACGATTGTAGTTGCGGTGGTCATTTTCCGGGAAGTAGGTCGTTTTGTTGAATTTACACGTGAGCAATCCGCTGGCGAGGGGCAACCGGACAATCAAGGCGATACCTTTTTCCTTGGCTTGGTCGAAGATTGTTGTAATTGGTTTCTGGCGGAAGATATTGAAAATGATCTGTAGCGAGGTGATGCCATCTTGCTGAAGGCAGAACTGCGCTTCATCCATCGTTTCGACGCTGGCACCGAAGCGTTTAATCTTTCCTTCTTGTTGCAGGGTTCGCAGCCACTCGAAAACCTCACCGCGCTTCAGTACATCTGTGGGGATGCAGTGCAGCTGGGTCAGGTCGAGGGCTTCGACGCCGAGTCGGCGCAGGGAGGCAGTTGTGTGGGCACGGAAGGTATCAGGGGTAAAGTTATCAGGCCAGCCCGGTTCAGGGAAGCGTCCCAGTTTGGTGGCGACGAAGAGTTCTTCAGGGCAATCTTTGAGAAATTTACCAATGATGCTCTCGCTGCGACCCAGTCCGTAAACATCAGCGGTATCGAAGAAGTTCACACCGCTCTCTACGGCTGCCTGTAGGGTCGCCAAGGCATCTTCTTCGCTCATATTGCCCCAGTCTGCACCGCCTAGTTGCCAGCATCCTAGACCGATTTCTGAAACGTTGACGCCGCTGTTACCAAAAGCTCTTTGTTTCATTTTGCACTTCCTGCTGGTGAGCGATTAGGGACTGGGGACTGGGGACTGGGGGCTAGGGGCTGGGAATGCCTGAAAAGTGCGATCGCACTTCTAGAGAACTCCACAAATTGATATCTTTCACCACCTTAAAGCTTCGCTTCAAACGGATGAGTTACCAGTTTTTTCCGAGTTTATCCTGATCGTTTTCGCTTTTGTAGGAATACAGAAATGGTAGATGCACCCTGTATTCACCCCCGGACAATTGTAGTTCGGGGGCGTTTTCTTTTTGTTTTGCCAATACCAATGAATGATGGAAGGCGAGAACAGCCTTGGCTGCTCTTATTAAACGTTCGTGCGGTCAGTGAGGATTTCGTAGCCATCAGCCGTTACTAGCACAGTATGCTCAAACTGAGCTGATAGAGCATTGTCTACTGTAACCGCCGTCCATTGGTCAGATAGAGTGCGAGTGAACTTGGAACCAGCATTCAAAATTGGCTCAATCGCCAAAGTCATGCCAGCGCGAAGCTTAACATTCGGCATCTCGCGGGTGCGGAAGTTGAAGACAGACGGTTCTTCATGCAGATTTCGCCCCACGCCGTGACCTGTGAAGTCTTCCACCACGCTGAAGCCATTTGCTTTCACATGATCTTCAATCGCACCAGCCAAGTCGAGCAGGTAAGCTCCCTCTTTAACTTGTTCAATTCCCTTATAGAGTGCTTCTTCTGCGACACGGATTAATGAAAGTGCTTCTGGTTTTACTTCACCAACTGCAATGGTGATACAGGAGTCGCCATGAAAGCCATCGTAGTAAGCTCCTGTGTCTACTTTCAAGACATCCCCAGAGCGAATCACTTTCTTGCGACTGGGAATGCCATGCACGACTTCGTTGTTGATACTTGAACAGATCGACCCTGGAAAGCCGTGGTACCCTTTGAAGCTGGGTGTTGCTCCCATCTCACGGATGCGCTTTTCTGCATAAGCGTCTAAGTCAGCGGTCGTCATCCCCGGCTCAACCCTACCGGAAATTTCTTTAAGTACCGTTGCGACAATCTTCGCCGCCTGACGCATAATTTCAATTTCACGCTCCGACTTAATCTCAATGCCTCGGCGTTTTTTATTAGGACGGGCTGGTTGAGCTGGCTTGAAAAGTAGATTACTCAAAATGTTCATGTAAATTAACAGATGGCTAAGATTTTTAGGGAAGAGACTCTATTGTGCTAGGGCTTTAGCGATCGCAATTTCTCCAGTCATTCCTGCTTCTGTATGTCCTGGTATCGTACAACGCAGGCTGTAGGTTCCTGGCTTCATTGGTATAAATACCCACTCTGCCTCCCCTCCTGGCTTTAGTTCCAATTCGTGAATTGCCCCTTTTATTTCTACCTTGCCTGCTTCGACTTTTTGAGTCCAACTCGCATCGGCAAAGTCTTTAGCCGTGAAGTAGTGTTTCTGGGAACTCGGATTATCCAGTAGGAGTTTGTAGGGCTGACCCGCAACAAACTGCAACTGCGTCGGGAAAAACTTTAACTCATTGGCACTGTTGCCCAAGCTAACTTTGACTTCGGTGACTTGGGGAGCGGCAGTTGCCGTTGGTGTTGAAATGAAGCCGAGGTAGAGGATTAGCCCAAACATTATCCAAAGACACCGGCTTATCCACAGGCGGAGCAACTTGTTACCCATTGATCTAAAAAACTGCATCATAGCCAAGCTTCACTCAAGGACTAGGGATTGGGGACTGGGAGAGAACTTAGAGATAGGTAATATTAGAGTGCCAAGGGAGTAACAACTACTTGCTAGATGCTGAAACAGCAGGACCAGCCGTCACAACGACGAGATTATCTGGATGAAGCAACTCCTTGGCGGCTTGATTAACCTGGTCTAAAGTAACGGCTTCAATTTGACTGACGAACTCATGAAGTTCGCTAGGCGCTAAGCCATACACTTCATTGCTCAAAATTGTTTGCGCTAACTCATCTGGGTCAGCAAGGGCAACAGGATACTGACTAGCAATAGAACGCTTAGCAGCAGCAACTTCACTACTCATAACCCCCTTTTGTTGTATTTGCTTGAGCAGGGAGATGGTATTAGCGATCGCTTTTTGGGAATCTTCAGGTGCTGTTTGCATTTGAATCAGGAAGGGGCCTGGATTAAGCCCAGCCTGGAAGTAACTGTAGATACCGTAGGTTAAGCCCTGACGATCGCGGATTTCCGTTCCAAGCCGACTCGATAAGGTATCACCGCCCAGAATCTGATTGAGTACCAATGCCGCATAGAAATGTGGGTCTTTTCGGTCAATCCCCTTATAACCCAGTAAGGTAACAGACTGAGCTTTGCCAGGAAGAACTGGGTTGAGTTGAACAATTTTTTGTGGCAATTGCACCTGTGGGTAGTTGGCAACGCTTGCCTTGCCACTGGCTTGCCAGGGTGAAAGCTGAGTTTCTAGAAGCGATCGCACTTGTTTGGGGTCAAAGTCTCCTACCAAGGTCAGGATCGTTGTATCTGGTCGGTAATGCTCCTGATAAAAGCCCACCACATCCTCACGGGTGATACGCTTTAAGCTCTCCTCCGTTGGGAAAGCATGGTACGGATGATTTTCCGGGTAAATTGTTTGTTGGAAAGTCCGTCTTGCCAGTTGCGCTGGCGTATCCAACGCTACCTTCAGAGAGGTTAACGTTTGTTGACGGGTCAATTCCAGCTTCTGGGTTGGGAATGTAGCATTTTGCACAACATCGGCAAAGGTTTGAATTAGAACCGGTAAATCCCCGGCTAAACTGTTCCCTGTAATATTCACACCCTCTCGACTAGCACCAAAGCTCAGATCCGCTCCTCGCTCCTCCAACGCTTTAGCAATCTTCAAAGCATCTCGCGTTTTCGTGCCATTCATCAGATTGTCTGCTGTCAGACTCGCTAAGCCTGCTTTTGCTGATTTATCAAACTCTGTCCCCGCACGCATATAAGCACTCAGCGTCACGGTGGGGGTGCTAGGGTCAGGCAAAAGCAAGACTCGCAGACCATTGGCTAAACTCAACTGCTCGGGTAGTGACTGAGTCATTGGTGTCGCCGATGAGTCTACCGGCGGCAGGTACTTCGCCACCTCAGCTGGGTCTACAGGGGGTCCAGCATTAAAGCTCTCGCTGGTTTGACTCGGACCAGCACTGGCGGTACTGGGTTGACCATCCAATTGAGTTGGCTCAAAAAAGCCTACTGTCCGATGAGCCGTTGTGAGGTAGGTTTGAGCAACGCGCTGCACATCGCTGACACTTACCTTCTGAACGGCAGCTAGGTAGCGGTCTGTGAAGCGATAGTCACCGCCCGTTGATTGGTCAGATCCGAGTTGCATCGCTTGGCTTGTGATATCCCGGTTCCCCAAAATTACTTGGGCAGAGAGTTGCGCCTTCGCCTGTTTCAATTCTTCCTCAGTAACGCCCTTATCCCTCAACTTCGCAATCTCTGAAGCAAGAACCTGCTCAATTGTTTCCAGTTTTTGACCAGGGGCAGCTGTAGCAAATAACTCATACCAGCCTGCCTCAATCAAGTTGGCAGCATAACCTGACATCCCGCTAGCTAGACCCGATTCCACCAACGCTTGGTAAAGTCGAGAATTCCGTCCCTCTGTAAGGATGTAATCCATGACATCCAACGCTGGCACGTCAGGATGATTAATCGCTGGTAAGGGATATACCTCCTCCAACAGCGCTGCACTGCCCTCTTCCCGCAAAACAATAGGAGTCCGCTGTCCCTTGTCTGCTAGCTCCTGCTCCCTGCTCCCTGCTCCCTGCTCCCTGACTGCTGACCCCTGCTCCCTGCTTCCTGCTCCCTGCTCCCTAAGTTCTGACTCCCGTCTTGGTACTTTTCCAAATGTCTCTTTAACGGCTGAAAGTGTGGGTTCAGTTTGGAAGTCGCCGACAATTACCAACGTGGCATTGTTGGGGCTGTAGTACTTACGGTAGTAATCCCGTACCTGTTCAACCGTAAACTTCTGCACATCTGCTTTGGTTCCGCCCACAGGCAAGCCATAAGCTTGGTTGGGAAACGCGGCACGCATTACAGCGCGGCTGAGTCGGTAGTTAGGGCTATTTTCGTACCCCTGCAACTCGGAAATCACCACATGCTTTTCACTTGCCAGTTGCTGCGGTTCAAGGATTGAGTTTTGCATCCGGTCGGCTTCTAAAGTCAGCAGTGCTTTCAGTTTTTCCCGCTCTACCGTGCCGAAGTAAACGGTATTGTCGTAACTCGTGAACGCATTTGACTCACTTCCCAGAGCGCTGAAAAGACGACCCCATTGAATCGGGCGATCGCTTGTGCCTTTAAAGAGCATATGTTCCAGCTGGTGGGCAATGCCATTCACTCCTGGCGCTTCGTTACGCGACCCAATTTTGTACCATACTTGCACGGTTACGACTGGCGCGGTATGCACTTCCTTGGTTAGGACAGTCAGACCGTTG
>DATNQP010000223.1:0-4379 GCA_036703965.1 Leptolyngbyaceae cyanobacterium | reverse complement strand
GGTATGCGATCGCACCACACAGGGATTCACTAAACTAGGTAGGCTCAGTGATAGTGAAGCTGCACTCTTACGCCGGATGATGAGTCAGCTTAAGAGTCTGCCGTCTGGTCGCTGGCTGTGGGTTGGTGGCACAGACTGGATTGAAAAGCCGGAGAATTTCTCAGGAGCCTACAATTGCACTAGTACTAATGCGAGTGACTGGCGTGCCTTTGGTCTGATGATGGATCTCGCCATGATGGGTTGTGGAACTGGTGCTGTCCTCGAACCACAATATATCAATCAGCTCCCTAGCATTCGTAATCGGTTCGCTCTTACCGTACAGGGTGAGATAGGCTCTACTCCAGTTGGGCAGCGTCGTGAACAGACAGAAGTCAAGATTGATGGAAACCAAGTCATCATCTACGTAGGAGACTCTCGTCAAGGTTGGGTAAAGTCTTATCAAACCCTACTGGAATTATCGACAGATGAGCGCTTCTGTGATGAAGTCAAAGTATCAATTGACCTCAGCGATGTTCGTGCAGCGGGAGAACCCTTAAAAGGTTTTGGTGGTGTTGCCAATCCTGTTAAGTTACCGGAACTTTATCAGTGTTGTGCTTCAATTCTTAATAAAGCTGTAGGACGAAAATTAAACTCAGTTGAATGTTGTCTATTAATTGATGAAGCAGCTGTCACCATCGTTGCCGGAAATATTCGACGATCCGCAGGAATGCGTCAGTTTGACTCTGATGACAAGTTAGGCGCTAATGCTAAAGATAACCTCTGGCAGCAGGACGAAAACGGAAACTGGCGTATTGATCCAGAGCGTGATGCTCTAAGAATGGCTAACCATACTAGAGTTTTTCACCAAAAGCCCTCAGAGCAAGAATGTATTGAAGCCGTTCGGAAGCAGTATTACAGTGGTGAAGGTGCAATTCAATGGGCTGGTGAGGCAGTAGCCAGAGCTAACTGTGAGCTATTGCCAACTCAAGAGCTAAAAAAAGATTTTCTAAAAGCTTACGAACAAGGAACAGCTAAACAGTGGTTGCAGGAACACTATCCTAATATTGATTCTGATGAACTAGAGCATCGCTTAGCTCGTGTTGGACTTAATCCGTGTGGTAAGTAATTTGCCTCACGTTAAAAACCCCGCAAAATCGGAGAAAGCTGAGATGCTAATTCCGAGGTAAGTAAAAGAACTAAAAAGCTTTTACCACCGTACAGCGTAGAGAGTGAAACTAGATTAATAGCAAAATATTTTTTGGAAAATCTAGAATAATAATCTCTCCAAGAGTGTGGGGGTATGTATGAATACTATAGGAAAATCAGCTATTTTCAGTAGTTACTACATACAAAATGTACGCGGAGCTTACACAAAAAAGGAAGTGTAAGAACTAGAGGATAAAAAGCCTCTAGGATAACAAAACTGGAAATCATTGGCTCTAATTTTCACTGCAATCTATCTGAAATTCATCTCAACCAAATCGATCCATTCAACTACAAAGAACAAGAGGAGGCTTTCACAGCAGGAGCACTATCTGTAGCAGTACTGCTGAATCACAAATTTGTTGAGGCACGCTACCGGAAGTCACGAGAACTCGATCCAATTGTCGGGGTATCCTTTACTGGCTTATTCGATTTCTTTGTGAACGCCTTTGGGGTAGATTGGTTGCGCTGGTGGTCAGAAGGACGACCTGAAACTTTAGCAGGGTTAGAATTTAAGCGACAGGAGCAAGAATACTTAACTCGTTGGCGAGAAATTGTACATCGAGTCGTGTGGGATTATTGCGATAGCCACGGACTCAAACACCCTAATCGCTGCACCACAGTTCAACCTAGTGGCACGAAATCCCTGCTCACCAGTGCCTCCCCAGGCTGGCACCCCCCAAAAGCGCAGCGTTTTATTCGTCGGATTACATTCAGAAAGAATGATCCAGTTGCCCTTGCTTGTATCGACTATGGTTACAACGTCATCCCCTCTCAATCTGACAAGGACGAAAATGGAAATCTCCTGAATGACCCCTTTGACCCAAGATGCTCTGAATGGCTTGTGGAAATTCCCGTTGCCGTACCTTGGGCGGAGTTACCGGGGGCTGATGAAATTGATATCAGCAAATTTAGTGCGATCGCCCAGATGGATTTTTATATGCAAGTCCAAACCTTCTATGTGCGACACAACACAAGTGCCACGATTGAGCTACGCGAGAACGAGGTAGAAGCTCTAGGATCTCGAATTTATGAAGCGATTCGAGATGATGAAGGCTACATCTCAGCCGCTCTTTTATCACGTTTTGATGATCATCAAACCTTCCCTCGTTTGCCATTCGAGCCGGTAGATCGCCATCTGTATGAAGAGTTAATGCAGCAAGTGGAAATGCGACGCCAAACCCAGGATTTTCATTTAGCGCTGAGTCGTTATGACTCAGGCAATTTAGTGGAAGTAGGACCAACGGGTTGTGACTCAGATAAGTGTTTGTTCCCAGAGCAGAAGTCTCTATAAGTGGGGAAGATTTTGAACCAGTGACTAGGTTTCAGGCAGGGATTGGAACTGTGAGTGAAACCTATCACAGTTGCTGAGTAGTTCTCCCTGCCCCCTGTCTCCTGCTCCCTGCCTCTTATCAACAGACACGTTAGAATCCCAGAGGAACCAGTCCTACACCCATCGGCAGCACAAGGAGATACAACGATGTTCCTCACTGAACTGACACCCATTTTTCAAGAACTGACTCAGCAACCTATTGCTTTCTTGGGCGGATTCTTCTCTGGAGTGTTCCGACTCAACCTCTCGGATGACCCGGTCAAAAGTTGGTTGGATGAACAAATCGGCTCTACCACCTACACAGCGCCTACTACTGGCAGTGGAAACGGTAGAAGTAGCGGTCCTCAGTCGATTTCGATTGACTAAGACCAAATTTAACAGAATAAGGCTGGAATATGGGGGTTTGCTGAATAATTGTAGACCCCTATTCCTTTTTGTGTTATTGGATATGTGCGGTAGATAACCGATTACAAGCAAATGAGTAGGCTATCATAATACGATATGTACAAGTTCAGTTCTATCTCTGGTTGAATTTTTTGTCTGCTGCCGCCTTTGTGGTTGTTCGCTGTTAAAAATTGACCACTGCTCAATTAGACAAGAATTTGATAAATTTGCATCGTCTAACTCTTGTCTGTGACTCTGAACTTGAGTTCCTCGTTCAGCTTTATCGATTCCAATGACTATTTACGTCGGAAACCTGTCTTACCAAGCCACCGAAGAAGACTTGAGATCAGTATTTGCCGATTATGGCGCTGTGAAGCGAGTCGTTTTACCCACAGACCGCGAAACGGGTCGGATGCGTGGATTTGCCTTTGTTGAAATGACAGAAGATGCCCAAGAAGACTCTGCCATCTCCGAATTAGATGGTGCTGAGTGGATGGGACGCCAGCTCAGAGTCAATAAAGCCAGACCCAGAGAAGAGAACAGTCGTAGTGAGAGTCGCACTGGAGCAAACCGCAATAGTCGGTTCTAGACCAATCGCAACTCAACAATTCATGTCTGTCTAAATAGCAAGTAGAGGCAGAAGACTGCTCAGCCAGAAATCTGGCTCATCTCTCTAATCTGGCAGATAAGAGACGAGCTGTGACAAATCAAGAACGTCACAACTCGTCCTCTTTTACTACTGCCAATCAGAAACAGCCTAATCTCCCAGACAAATACCTAAGCCTCTAGCTGTTTTGACCAGGGTGCCCTTGGCATCTACTGCTTGGTATTGGCTAATCGCTTCGGCAATCGGTACACTGACAACCTGACGATTTTGCCAAGTCACCATTTGGTCATATTGCTCATTGGCAATTAAATCAACGGCTGCAACACCAAATGCTGAAGCAATTAATCGGTCAAGTGGCGAAGGGATACCGCCGCGTTGTGTATGTCCTAAAACGGTGACTCGTGTTTCTGCACCACTACAAGTGGAAATGCGCTCCGCTAGATACTGACCAATACCACCTAATCGACATTCACCGAAGCGATCGCTAGTTTTGACCATTTCACCCGCTTCTGTACAAACCGCCTCCGACACAATCACCACAGAGAAGTGCTGACCCTGCTCTTGGCGCTCCTGGATCTTGCGGCAAACGTTTTCGATGGTATAGGGAATTTCCGGAATCAGGATAACATCGGCTCCCCCGGCGATCCCAGCGCTGATAGCAATGTGACCGGCATCTCGACCCATCACTTCCAGAATCATCACCCGATCGTGGCTAGCAGCCGTAAAGTGCAAGCGATCGAGGGCTTCAGTGGCGATATTCACTGCCGTATCAAACCCAATTGAGCGCTCTGTGATCCCAACATCATTGTCGATTGTTTTAGGAATTGCTACAAAATTAAGATTGCCTTGCAGGGCAAGTTTGCGGAGAATTGC